>CAXUBN010000048.1:0-10910 GCA_964249255.1 uncultured Acetobacteraceae bacterium
GCCCCAGGCTGCCGCTCCCGCCAAGTCCGCCGGGCTGCTCGACACCCCGTCCCGTCTGGTCGCTCATCCCGACCGGCAGCTGATCGAGGCGATGGCATTGGCCGGCAGCCGCCTGGTGGCGGTCGGCGCGGCGGGGCTACTGATCCTGTCCGACGATAACGGCGTCACCTGGCGTCAGGTGCCGATGCCGGTCTCGGTGACGTTGACCGACGTCCGCTTCACCGACGAGCGCACCGGCTGGGCGGTCGGCCACGCCGGTGCGGCGCTGCGGACCGACGATGCGGGCGAGCATTGGTCGGTGCTCCTGGACGGCACCCGCGCGGCGCAGGCGACCCTGGCCGCCGCGCAGGACGCCAACGCCACCGACGATGCGCGCGACCGCGCGATCGCTGCGGCCGGGGTCCTGGTGCGGACCGATCCTGACCGGCCCTTCCTGTTGATCCAGGCCAGGGGCCACGACACCGTGCGGTTGCTCGGCGCCGACGGGATGGCGGTCGAGAGCGCCGATGGCGGCCGGCACTGGCTGCCCTGGTCGAACGGCATCGACGATCCGGACCGGTTTCCGCTCCACGGCCTGGCCGAGCGCGACAACTACGCGCTGGCCACGGGCGCGCATGGTCTGCTGCTGGGCGGCTTGCCGTCGACCGGCCTCCATGCGCTGAAGTCGCCCTATGACGGCAACCTGTTCGGCGTGGTGGATGGCGGCCGCTACGGCTTCGTGCTGTTCGGCCAGCAGGGGCACGCCTATGCCAGCACCGATCCGGGCCCCGATCTGGCCGGCCGGGACGCGAACTGGCACCGCATCGCCGGCCCCACCCCCACCGCGTTGACCGCCGGCCTGTTGCGCCAGAACGGCAGCGTCATGCTGGGTGATGCAGCCGGCGCCACCTGGCAGCTCGCCGGCCGGCCCGACGGTCCGCGGCTTGAGCCGGCGCACGCGAGCGCGCCGTTTCCGATCCTGGCCATGGTTGAGGCCACCGACCGCTCGGTGATCCTGGCCGGTCCCGGCGGCGTGCTGCGCTTCGGCCCCGAGCCCGCCATGGTGCCCCCGGCCTCGGCTCCGGCTTCAGCACCGGCCCCAGCATTGGTTCCGCCGCAGCCGCCTTCGACGCCCGTGCCAGCGCATCCGACCGCTGGTCCACCACCGCCGTCCCGGCCCTGAGCGGTCTGATGCGGGGGTATCCCATGCCGTTCGTCGGAAGCTCGGCGTCGATGCGTTGACGATCAGCACGATCCGCACCCAGGCGGGCGGGGCCAGCCAGGGTCAGGACGCTTGGGTCCTTGCCCCGTTGATCAGCATCCCAATCACCGACCGCCTGCCACGAACTCCTGCCGGTGCTGAACAGCCTCAATCCGACGGCGGCGACGGGGACCGTGATCGATACACGCTGCCCACGACGCCGCTATCTGGGGCTAGCTGACCTTTCCGAACGACGGCGCTCCGAGGCCCGGGCAGCTACAGGGGCTGCCGACCGGAGTCTGCTGCGGTATCCGGCAGACGTAGACGCCCGCATAACAGGTGTAGCCGTATCCCGGAGCCGCCCCGACCGAGGGACTGGGCGCCACCTCGCAGCCGCCGAGCGACAGAGCTACGAGGGTCAGGCCGGCGACGATGCCGACCGGGCGGACGCGTTGAGTCATTGTTCGGTTACTCCCCTGCACGACAAACCCGCGACCTGCCGTCGCCGTCATCGGCGGTTCAACTGTGCCCCCGGCGATCCAGATCGGAAACACCCAGTGAGCCTCCCCGTTCCGCCGCCGGCCGACGCCGCCCCGCTTCGCCTGCTGTCATCCGCATCCCGCCGTCATCCATGGGCCATGCTGCTGCCGCTGCTGGTCGGCTCGGTGGCGTTGGTCGCCCGGCTGCACGCGCTGGCTGCCAAGCCGTACTGGCTCGACGAGATCACCACGCTGCGCCGGTCGTCGCTCGCCCTTGGGCCGCTGGTGCGCGACAGCCTGTCGTTCCATCACATGCCGCTCTACTTCGTCCTCACCTCCTGGCTGGTGCCGCTCGGCCTCGGCGAGGACGTCATGCGGCTGCCAGCCGCCTTGTTCGGCGCCGCATCGTGCGTGGTGCTGTTCCTGCTCGGGCGCAGCCTGGGCGACTGGCGCAGCGGAATGCTGGCGGCACTGTTGCTGGCGTTGGCCCCATTCCAGGTGCAGTACGGGCAGGAAGCGCGGTCCTATACCCTGGTGACGACGTTCATCCTGCTGGGGCTCTGGGGCCTCGTGCTGCTGGCCAGTGATCCCGCCGCCGCGGCGCGGCCGTTGCGCACCCCCGGCCGGGCCCGGACCGCCTGGCTGCTCTACGGCCTCGGCACGGCGCTGGCATTGGACACGCTGGGCGTTGCCCTTTTCTGGCTGCTGACCGCCAACGTCGGCGCCGCCTTGATCGCGATGCGCACCCCCCGGGCGCCGCGCGGGTTCGGGCGCAACTGGATGTTGGTGCAGGTGGCGGTCCTGGCCGCCTTCCTGCCCTTCCTCGGCGGCATGGCGGTGCTGACCGGCGGCAACTTCCGCTCCGGCCTGGACTGGGTCCCGCCGCTCGACGCCCACAACGTGTGGGACACGCTGCAGGCCGTCTATCTGCTGCGGATCTCCAGTCTGATCGCGTTCCGGATCTTCCCGAGCCCGCTTGACCTGCTCGGCGTCGGCTGGCTCGGCTGGCTGGTGGTGCTGCTGGCACTGGCTGGGCTGGCATCGTCGATGCGGCGTGGGCCGGTCGGCCTCGTGGTGGCGGTCGGGCTGTTCACGCTGCCGGTGGGACTGGCCGCCTCGTCGCTGCTGTTCCCGGTCTGGATGCCGCGTTACCTGCTCTGGAGCGGACCGGTTTTCTTCCTGCTGGCCGGCCTCGGGCTGCGCCAACTGCCGCGGCACGCTCGGGATCCGGTGCTCGCCCTGCTGACGACGCTCGCGGTCGCCAACCTGCTGCCCTACTACCGGACCGAGACCAAGCCGCTCTGGAACCAGGCTGCGGCGGCCGTGCTGCGCGAGCATCGGCCGGGCGACGTGATCGTCACCGACAATCCGGCGACCGTCGGCATGATGAACGTCTACCTCGCCCGCAGCGGTCACCACCTGGGCAGCGATGACTGGACCACCGATGTCGCCGCCGCCGGTGCCCGGCTCGCGGCGGGCGCCCGCGTGCTGGCGGTGCACGGCACGGTAGGCCAGAATGACCCCTACAGGCTGACTCGTTTCCTGGACAGCCTGACCCCGCTTGGGCCGGCCTCATCGACGCGTCGGGTCGGCATCGACATCACCATGCTGGTGTTCGCGCCGCCGGGTTGATACGCCCGGCGGCGTCCGGACGTCAGGGCGCGGTCGGATCGATGCCGTAGGACTGGGCCAACGCGAAGGTCTCCGGGTTGTACAGCGCCATGTTGTGGCTCTTGCCCTCCAGGTCGTAGTACTCGCCTTCGAGCGAGGCGATCTGACCCGGGGTCCCGGGTACCGTACCCGCAGCGAACTGCCGCAGCGAGTAGCCCGCGATGTAGCCCGTGAACTGTTGTTCTTCCGCCCCGAGCGTGCCCAACGGGATCACGACGCCGTAATGGTCCATCCGGGGGTTGGCGACGACGGCGCTGGCGGCCTCCAGCGTGTCGGTCGCGTATTGGGCGACCGGGTCGTTGGCATCGACGAAGTTGATGAAGTTATTCGCGGGCGTAGCGGGCGCCTTGTATTCGGGGATGCCGGACGACGCGAAGGCGATGCCCGGCAGGCCGGTCTGCGAGCCGACATAGGAGGCCAGCATGGCACCCAGCGAGAAGCCGGTCAGGTAGAGCCGCGAGGACGGGATGTTCTCGGCGACTGCCACGGCCTGCACCGTCTGCAGGAACTTCAGCGCATCGCCATAGCCCGGCACCATAGATGGGCCGTAGCCCGCCTCGATCTCCTGGGCCAGGCTGTTCTGCGGCGGGGTCGCGTCCCAGGAATAGGCCACGAGCACGTTGCCGACCGGATCGAGATAGGCGATGGCGCTGACCCCGGACGATAGCGCCACGGTCACCGGGGTGCCGGCGGGATCGTTCATCGGCACCAGGCCGTACTGGTTGGCGTAAACGGCGTTGTTGGTGCCGATCGCGGCCGCCTGGAACGACAGCAGGCTGGGTGCATCGGGCGGGATGGACAGGCTGATGCCGGCGGCCACCGCCGCGCGCGCCGGTGTCGTCAGTCCGGCCACGGTCGCCAACACCGCCGCCGCGATGCCGACGCGCCTCGCTCTGCACGTCGGAGCCGCCGATGCAGCCTGTCCGAACAAGTCGTGAGTCATCGGTGATCCTCTGATTGCATCGATCGCGTAACGCCCTACCAGATCAGGCCGGACGTTTTCCACAACAAACCGGTGAATGCATCACGGACGCGACGGATCGATTCCGTTTATCGATGCCAGCACGTCAGAATCCTGTGAATATATCGACATCTGATGGTAGATCGACGTCAAGGCATCGAAGCTGCCGTTGATGGCCAGGTCCAGCAAGGAGGATCCGGTCAGGATCTGCGGCACGGTGTTGCTGCCGAGCAGGTCCGCGAAGGTCGCCATCTGGGCCTGCGCGGTCGCATCACCCAGCGTCAACACGATACCGTAATGATCCATGTGCGGCGTTTCGCTCAGCGCGCTCGATTGCTCAACCGTATCGGTCCCATACTGGCCAACCGGATCACCGGTCTCGATGAAGTTCACGAAGTTGACCGCGGGTGCGGCCGGCACCTGGTAGCGAGGCAGGCCGGAGGCGGCGAAACTGACCCCGGGCAGGCCGGTTTGGGAAGCGACGTAGGACGACAACATGCCGCCCAGCGAGAACCCGGTCACGTAGACCCGTGAGGGGGCGATGCCGTCAGCGGCTGCCGCTCCCTGTGCCGCCTGCAGGAACTGCATCGCGTCGCCATAACCGGGCACCAGCGCCGGGTCGATGCCGGACAGGATGGCGATGGCGAGGGCCCGTTGCGCCGGGTTCACCGTGTAGGCGTAGGCGACCAGCACGTTGCCGACGGGGTCGAGATACGCCGAGCCGACCACGCCGCCGGCCGTCGAGACCGCTACCGGCACCCCCGAGCCGTCCAGCAGCTGCACCAGGCCGGAGGCGGCGGCCGCCGCCGGATCATAGGTTCCGAGCGACGCGGCCTCGAACGAGACAAGGCTGGGCGCGTCGAACGGGATGGCGATGCTGATGTCGGACAGGGTCGCGGCGGCGCACGCCGGGATCGCATGTGCGCCTCCGCCGATCAGCACCGCCGCGGTGGCCAACCGCAGCAACAAGCTCCTGCCCACGTGGGGCAGGCTCCGATGGTCTCGAACCCTCATCCGACTTCCCGATCAACCCGATTGGAACGACAGGGTGGACCATCTCTCCGCGATGGACGACAACTCTTTTACGTAATTTTAATGAATCTTCATCAGGCACCCGCCAGCTCACGTCCCTCCAGCAACGCCGCCGATGTCGGGGGACGGCCCCGGAAGCCGACATACAGCCGCATCGGGTCCTCCGTATCGCCAGCCTCGAGCACCGTGCGCAGCCTGGCCGCCAGCGCCGGCTCGAACGGGTCGCCCGCCTCGCGGAAGGCTCCGAAGCCGTCGGCGTCCAGCACCTCGGACCACATGTATGAATAGTAGCCGGCCGCATACCCGCCGCCGGCGAACAGGTGCTGGAAATGGGCCGGACGGTGCCGCAGCCCGATTGCCGCCGGCATGCCGATCTCTGCCAGGAATGCCCGCTCGAACGCCTCGATGTCGATCGAACCCGGATCGGGATGGCGATGCAACGCCAGGTCGATCAGCGCCGAGGCGGTGAATTCGACCGTGGCGAAACCCTGGTTGTGGCCGCGCGCCGCCAGCAGACGCTCGATCGTAACCTCCGGCAACGGTTCCCCGGTCCGGTGGTGCCGGGCATAGCGGCGCAACGTGTCCGGCAGCGCGATCCAGTGCTCCAGCACCTGGGACGGGAACTCGACGAAATCCCGCTTCACGGACGTACCCGACTGGGTCGGGTAGCGCACCCGGCTCAGCAGTCCGTGCAGCGCGTGGCCGAACTCGTGGAACAGGGTGCGGGCATCGTCGAACGACAGCAGGGTCGGCGCGGCACGGGCGAAGTTGTTGTTGTTGACGATGATCGGCGCCACCGGCCCGTCCAGCGTTTCCTGATCGCGGAAGCTGCTCATCCAGGCGCCCGAGCGCTTGTCGGCGCGGGCGTGGTGGTCGGCCAGGAACAGTCCGACATGGCCGGCCGCGTCGCTGACCGCGAAGGCACGCACGTCCGGATGATACACCGGCACGTCCGGACGCTGTGTGAAGCGCAGCCCGAACAGCCGGCCGGCGGTGTCGAACGCCGCCTGCTGGATGTTCTCCAGCTCGAAGAACGGCTTGGTCGCCGCAGAGTCGATCGCGTAGTCGGCGAGGCGCACCCGTTCGGCGTAGTGGCGCCAGTCCCATGGCTCGAGCGCGCCGTTCAGCCCATCCCCCCGCGCCATCATCAGCAGCCGGTCGTGCTCCGCCGCCGCCCGCCGCCTCGCAGGCTCCCACACCTCCCGCAGCAGCGCTTCCGCCGCCGCCGGACTGCCGGCCATGGTGTCGGCCAGCTTGAAGCCGGCGAAATCCGAGTATCCCAGCAGCTGCGCCTGCTCGGCACGCAGGGCCAGGATCTCGGGGATCAGCGGACGGTTGTCGTGCTCGCCCGCATGCATGCCGCGCCGGGTCCAGGCTTCGTATGCCGCTCGCCGCAGCTCGCGCCGCTCCGAGAACACCAGAAACGGCTCGATCAGCGAGCGCGACAGCGTGATCGCGTGGCCGCCCAGCCCGCGGTCCAAGGCCGCCTGCCGGGCTCCGTCGCGCACGAACGGCGGCAGCCCGGCCAGATCGTCCTCGCCCACGGCGAGGTGCCACGCCTTCTCGTCGTGCAGCACGTTCTGGCCGAACTGCGTGTGCAGCACCGCCAGCCGCTCCGAGATGGCGCTCATCCGTGCCCTGCCCTCTGCATCCAGCGCGGCCCCGCTGCGCAGGAAGCCCCGATGCACCCGCTCCAGCAGCCGCATCTGGTCGGTGGCGAGGCCCAGTCGGTCGCGCTGTCCGTGCACCGCATCCACCCGCGCGAACAGGCCCGGATGGAGCGACACCCGCATGCCGTGCTGCGCCAGCAACGGCGACATGGCACGGTCCACCGCCTCCAGCTCTGCCCCGCCCAGGCTCAGCACGAGGTTGGAAAACACCGCTCCCACCCGGCCCAGCAACCGGCCGCTGCGCTCCATCGCCTCGATCGTGTTGGGGAAGTCGGCTGCCGCCGGGTTGGTCGCGATCGCCGCGATCTCATCGAGATGCGCCTGCATCGCCGCGCCGAACGCCGGCGCGAACCGGTCCGGCCGGATCAGGTCGAACGGAGGCGCCTCGAACGGCGTGGTCCACGGGGCAAGCAGGATGTGGTCGGCGTCCGGTTCGGTCATGGCGGGCAGTCGGTGCAGAAGCGCCGATCCCGGTCAAGCACGCGGCACACCGCCGATTGACTTGCGGTCCGCCGCCCCCGCCCGGCATGGTGTCGGTTGATGATCGTGGCCCTGCTGACCAATCCCGCCTGCGCCGGTCACGATCCGAGGCCGGGCCATCCGGAATGCCCGTCCCGCCTGCCGGCGGTGCTCGATGCCCTCGACGCCCCCGAGTTCGGTTCGCTGCGCCGCCTCGACGCACCCCCGGCGACCGTGGCGCAGCTGGAGCGCGCGCATCGGCCCGAGTATGTCCACCGCATCCTGGCGATCCGGCCGGAGGCCGGCACGGCGGTGCGCCTTGATCCCGACACGGTGATGGGTCCCGGCAGCGCCGATGCTGCGTTGCACGCTGCCGGCGGCGCGTGTGCCGCCGTGGATGCGGTCATGGACGGCAGGGCCGCGGCGGCCGACGCCGCCGGCCGCCCCCCAGGCCCCCATGCCGCGTCCGCGCAGGCGATGGGGGTCTGCCTGTTCGGCAGCGCCGCGGTCGCCGCCCTGCACGCCCGCGCTCGCTGGGGCCTGCGCCGGATCGCGATCGCCGACTTCGACGTCCATCACGGCAACGGCACGCAGGCGGTCGTATGGTCCGATCCTGACCTGTTCTTCGCCAGCAGCCATCAATCGCCCTGCTATCCCGGCACCGGTGCCGCCTCCGAGCGCGGCGCGGCCGACAACGTCGCCAACCTGCCGCTGCCGCCCGGCGCCGGCGGCGCCGCATTCCGCGCCGGCTGGACGGAGCAACTGCTGCCGGCCCTGGATCGGTTCGCGCCCGAGCTCCTGATCGTGTCGGCCGGCTTCGACGCGCACCGCGACGACCCGCTGGCGCAGCTCGAGCTGGACGAGGACGACTTCGCCTGGATCACCGGGCAACTGCTGGCGCTGGCGGGTCGGCACTGCGGCGGCCGCCTGGTCTCGCTGCTGGAGGGCGGCTACGATCTCCCGGCCCTGGGACGAAGCGCCGCCGCCCACGTCCGCACGCTGATGCGCGGCGTGCCGACGGCTTCGGTGTAACCGTTGCCGTCGCCGGGCGAACAACCGTATCCGCCCACAACAACCGCCCATGGTGCCGTTCCTCATCCACGCCACCGGTTGAGCCGTAATGCTGCCGTTATGGTGAGGCCCATTCCCGGTGGTCGATCGGGATCCGACCCCATCCGCCAGCCATATCGAGGTCTGCGATGAGTCCCGGCCAGTCCCTCCACCGCCCATTCCCATCGCCGCGCGACCGCGCCTGTATTGCCGGCGGATGAGCATGGACCTGGGCGGGTATTGCGCGATCGCGGTGATGGCCAAGGCGCCGCAGGCCGGCCGGTCCAAGACCCGGCTGACGCCGACCGTGCCGCCCGAGACGGCGGCAGCGCTCAGCGCCGCGTTCCTGCGCGATACCACCGGGAACATCGCGCTGGCGGCGACGCGGGCGCCGATCCACGCCCATGTCGCCTATGCGCCGGCTGGGCTGGAGGCGCTGTTCGACGGCCACCTGGCGCCCGGCACCGGGCTGGTGCTGGCCGACGGCAGCGGCGCCATTCCGGATGGCGTCGCCGGCTTCGGGGCCTGCCTGTTCGACGTCACCTGCACCCTGTTCCGGCGTGGCTACGGCGCCGTCTGCGTGCTGAACGCGGACGGCCCTACCCTGCCCACCGACATGCTGCTGCAGGCTCAGGCCCTGCTGTCGCAGCCGGGCGAGCGTGCCGTGCTGGGGCCTGCCGAGGATGGCGGCTACTACCTGCTCGGCATGCGTCGCCCCGATCCCGCCCTGTTCGCCGGAATCGCCTGGAGCACCGCCGACGTGGCGGCGCAGACCCGGGCCGCCGCCGCCGCCGCCGGGTTGGAGCTAACCCTGCTTCCGCCGTGGTTCGACGTCGATGACGGCGTCTCGCTGCTGCGGCTGCTGCGTGCGCTGGAGGCCGACGATGGCGGCTACCACGCGCCCGCGACCCGCGCCGCGATCGAGCGACTCGGCGTGCGCGATCATCTGGCCGCCGCCGCAGCATGAGGGCCACGTTGCTCGATGCCCCCGCCCGGATCGCATCGTCGCGGCGCCTGCTGCCGGTGCTGGGCCTGCTGCTGGTGGCGCTGACCGGTGCTGGCCTGCTGCTGCACCGGCCGGGCACGCTCAGCATCGGCTCGGTCGTGCGGGTGCGCGCCTTCGTGCAGGTGCTGGCCGTCGCCGCGATCGTCTACCTCGTGGCCTGCGCGGTCGTGATCCGCAGGCCGGGTGGCCGCGGCACGCTGTGGCTGGTGCTGGGCGTGGCGCTGGCGTTGCGGCTGCCGCTGCTGCCGGTGCCGCCGTTCCTGTCCAGCGACCTCTACCGCTACGTATGGGACGGCCGCGTGCAGCTGGCCGGCATCAACCCGTATCGCTACATCCCGGCCGACCCGGCGCTCGGCTCCCTGCGCGACGACGCGATCTATCAGCATGTGAACCGACGCGACTACGCCCCCACCATTTATCCCCCGACGGCGCAGCTGGTGTTCCGGGCCATCGCCGCGATCAGCCAGACCCCGATCGCCATCAAGACGACCATGGTCGTCTTCGAGCTGCTGGCGATCGGCTGCCTGTGGCGGCTTACCATGCTGGCCGGCCTGCCGCCGTCGCGGGTGCTGATCTATGCGTGGAACCCGCTCGCCGCCTGGTGCTACGCCGGCAACGGCCACGTCGACGCCCTGGCGATCGGGCTGATCGGGCTGGTCCTGCTGTGCCGCGGCCAGCGGCGCGATGGCTGGGCCGGGGTCGTGCTGGGCGCCGCCATCCTGGTCAAGTTCCTGCCCGTGGCGATCGCGCCTGCGATCTGGCGGCCGTGGCGCTGGCGCATGCCGCTCGCCGCCGCCGCGACGATCGCGCTGTTCTACGCGATCTACAGCGGGGTCGGCGCCAGGGTGCTGGGCTTCCTGTCCTCCTACGGCCGCGAGGAGGGCCTCAGCCAGGGCGGCGGCATCTGGCTGCTGGCCGGGTTGAGCCGGCTGGTGCCGCTGCCCGGATGGGCCGCTGTCGCCTATGCGGCACTCGGCGCCGCTGCGCTGGGGTTCTACGCCATTCACATGGGATTGCCGGGCACCCGGCCCGGCCAACACGCCAGCCGGCCCGCCGACGACATCCCGCAGTTCTGTCGTCGCGCCGGCCTGCTGGCGCTGGGTGTCATGCTGCTGCTGACCCCGCACTACCCGTGGTATTTCCCGTTCCTGTCCGTGTTCGCGGTGATCGTGCCCCTGCGCAGCCTGATCTGGATGTCCGCCGCGCCGCTGCTGCTTTACCTGTGCCCCTGGAACGAGTTCTTCCTGTGGCCGTCCCTGATCTACGTGCCAGCGCTGGTCATGGCGTCGCTCGACCTGCGCCGTCCCGCCGCTCCCGCCGCGCTTGCCCTTCCCGCCGCCCTGAGGACCCTCGCATGACCGTCATCGCCCCGGTTGCCCCCGCCCCGGACCCGCGCCGCTAC
>CAXUBN010000049.1:0-10876 GCA_964249255.1 uncultured Acetobacteraceae bacterium
CCCCCGCCGCCCGAACCGGAGCCCCGCCCGCAGCCCCGGCCGCAGCAGCGCGCACCGGTGCGGATCCCGCTGCGCATCGCGCGTCCCACCCACACGCAGCGCAGCTCCCCGTTCTCGAACCCGCAGGACTTCTCGTTCGCCCAGAGCGGCGAACCGGGCCCGCCGCGCAGCCGCACCGGCCGGGTGAGCGGCAGCCGTGCCCCGGTGGACCTGTCGCTGGGGCCGCTGGTCAGGAATGGCCGGCTCAACACCCCGTTCGCCACGATCGGCGTCAAGGGCGTCAGCGACGACTACGGCAGCGAGATCGATGCCTGGATCAAGCGGCACCTATACTACCCGCCCGACGCGGCGCAGCGCGGCGAGGACGGCCCGTCGCACGTGCACGTGGAGATCGACCGCAGCGGCCACGTGAAGAGCGTCCAGCTCGTGAGCACGTCCGGTTCCTATGCGCTGGACGACGCCACCGAGGGCATGTTCCGCGGCGCCCATCTGCCGCCCGTGCCGCCCGACATGCAGGGCAACCATTTCGACATCGACCTCACCGTGAACTACATCCTGATCCGCAACTGACGTACCCTTCCAGTGTCTGAACCGGCTGATGATTTATGACGCGGCATTCATGACCCCTGCTGTCAGCGAAGCTTGGTCGCTTCGATGACAAGGACGCGACGCGCAGCGTTCTCCTCGTTGCCGATGCTGTGCATCGTCGCGGCAAAGCCGATGGCGCGGAGCATGCCCATCAGGTCTTCCCGCACTTCATCGAGGGCCAGCCCGGCATCCGGGGGCATGATGCGGCGAACCTCGGATCCCATGACGGCGGTGTGAGGAAGGGCGGTTGATCCAGAGATGGTGAACACGTGCCGTCCACCGACCCGAAGCACCCGGAAGAGCTCCATGAACGCATGCTCAAGGCCCGGGACATGCTCGACGGCGTCCTGGCTGATCATGAGATCCACGCTCGCATCATCAAAGGACAGGTTGTGCCTGTCCTGACACCGCGGCCTGCCTGATCCGGATGAACCGGACGAACGGCCCTGCAAGACGTCGGAGCTCGTGAAGCCGGGCAGCTTCGACAGTTCCCCCGTCACCGGGCCTGCAGGACCGAACTCGTGGATGCGCAGGTCGCGGAGCAGCGGCAGGGCCTCGCGCAGGCTCGTGACGCGCTGCCTGCGGTAGAACGAGACGATCACCTCCGCCAGGGCGGCACTTCCGTTGGGCGCCAGACAGATCACGCAGGACATCGCCTCGCGCCAGTGCGAATGTCCGGCGATACGCGGCTGACGAGGACGCGTGCCGCAGACCGGGCAAAGATCGTCACCCAGTACCCCCAGAAGAACGCTCCTTGCACGCTCCGTCGAGAAGCGCGTGCGCGCCGCCTCGAGACCGGCCGTGGCCAGGTCACGGGAAAGCCGGTCATCCTCCAGCAGCATGACGATCGCATCGGCAATCTCATCGGGCGTGTTCCCGGTCAGGGCCTGGGTGCCGTGTCGCAGCTGGATCCCTTCGTTGCCGCCTGCGGTGGTCACGACCGGCACGCCAGCCTGCAACGCGCTCACGATCCTGCCTGTAACCCCTGCACCACGCCGCGGTGAACCGATGGCAACGCGGGCCCGTCGGTAGTAGGGGTCGAATGTCGGCATGAGACCGGTGATGTCGACACGTGGTCCGGACAGCTCGTTCAAGTCCGGCGGCGGGGCCTTGCCGACGATCATGACCCGCGCCTCCGGCCTGCGCATCCAGACCAACGGCATGATCTCGAGGATCAGCCAACGTGCCGCATCCACGTCGGGCATGTGATCGAACTCGCCAACGAAGATGATCTCGAACCTGTCGACGAGATCTAGCCGCGCGTCATCCGTCGCCGTGTGACGGAACAGGTAGGGCGGCAACACCGTGACGCGGGCCTCGGGAACCTCCGCCGCGATGATCTCGGCTTCCTCGCGACTGGGGGTCATGACGTGGTCGACGGCGGCGAGGATGTCGAGCTCCATCGGCTTCAGGCGCGGCACCTCCTCAAACGTGCCGATCGGACCATCGACCTCATGACGACGCATCTCGTGCACGTGACCGAGACCGTGCGTGTAGTAGAGGATCGGCGCACCGGTGGTCCGCTTGATCAGGTCCAGGATCGGGAACGTCACGTCGGGCCGTGCCGTCCAAACATAGTCCAGGTGTCGGCCATGCCGTCGAAGCCAGCCGAAGAGCGTTTCCGGCGCGTGTACGACCTCGATCCCAAGCCGCTGCAACGCCTCGGTATGGGGTTGCAGCGGCTGCAGATCCTGCGGAGCGAAGATGACCTTCAGGCCAAGCTCGCACATCAGCTCCAGATATTGATACAGGGTGACCGTGTCGGAATATTCGCCCTGTTCCGGAACCTTATCGTCGATGACAAGGATGGTGCCCCGGGGCGAGGGACGTTCCCGGGTTAGGAATAACGGGTCACCCTCTGCCGGCTGCGCGGCCAGCAGGGTGCACCACTTCGCGCAGAACTTGGCATGGCTGGCCTCCAACTGCCGGTCGCGCACGTCGGTGCCGTACGAGGCGCCGCCATGACGGATCACGGTGCTGGCCGGTTGGTAGAGCACCTTGTAGCCGAGGTCGCGTAGTCCCGTGGCCAAATCGAATCCTTTGTAAGAGGCCGAAATATAGCGATCGTCGAACCCGTTGAGCTGCTCGAACAGGTCACGCCGCACGAGGAAGCAGTCGCTGCCGACGACATCCACCTCACGGATATAACTATAGGCGCCGCGGGACGGATCATCCCCAGCGCCATGTGGAAAAACCCGACCGCTGCTGTGAATGATGCCGCCGGCTTCCTGCAGCGTGCCGTCCGTGTTGAGGAGCTTGCAGCCCACCATGCCCACATGCCGGTCACCATCGACCAGGGCAACCATGGGCCGCAGCCAGTCGACTCCGACCATCGTGTCGCTGTTCAGGAAGACGAGCTTCTGCCCCCTAGCGCGCTTCGCCGCAGCGTTGCAGCTGCGTAGGACGCCGAGGCTCTCAGCGTTGCACAGGACGCGCAGGTTCTCGCCATGCAGCAGGTGCGCGATCGGGACATCCGGTCGATCATCGACGACCAGAACCTCATAGGACAGGTCCCCGGTATTGACCATCACCGCGGCGAGACAGCGGATCGTCTCATGAAGACGCCCATGGGTCGGCACGATGATGGTGATCTCGGGGATTTCGACCGCAGGGAACACGAGATGGAGCGGCAACGAGCCAAGACGTCCACCGAGGGTCTGCATCACGGCCGAGCCGGCATGGCCTGCCAGGCGACCCTGTCGCAGATAGTGCGCCAGCGGCCCCAACTCGCCGCGGTCCGGATACCTCGACGCATACCAGGTCGGATCGAAAAGGGGATGTGGGGCAAGGCCGGCCGCCTCCCCATGCTCGATATAGTGCCGAAAGGCTCCGCCGACATGGTCCGTGGCCTGCGGATACTCATACAGGTAGATGGCCGCATCGAAGATCTCGTTCGGCTGCGGCCCGCCGTCCCCATGCTCGAGATGATGCTCCAAGGGAGTCTGACCTACGGGGAGGCCATCGGCCAATTGGGTCAGGTAGTACCTGGTGTCGAACAGCGGATGAGGATCATGCCTGTTCATGCTGAACAGGTAGTGGACCAGCGGGTTGGCGGTTGAACCGCATTCCATCTGCGATCTGTACCACCGCGCATCGAACAGCGGATGGGGATCGAGGTCATCCCGCACGCCGATCCACATGTAGTGCATCAGAGGATCGACGCCGGGCGGGATGCGGTCCTCGTGACGGATACGATACCATGTTGCATCGAAGAGTGGGCTACCCTGCAGCGTCGCAAGGTCCCGATGGAAGCGCCGGCGCTGCCGCAAGCGATTGGCGAGACGCAGTGAGACGATCCACCAAGCCAGCCTTACCGTCTGCCGGGCGCGCAGCGTGACGCGCGGGTGGCGGATGGCTACGTCCCGCAGACGTTGCCCAATGCGCCAGACTGTCGACTGCGTTATCATGTCGTGATTGATCTGCAGCATACGCAGGTGCCCACGGAGTAACTGGACATCCGGCGATATCGTTTGGACAGCCGGCTTCGCCGCCCTGAGCTGTAACTGCTCGAGTGCAAGCGCCTGCCTATGCACCATCTGGTTCAGTGATCGGACGTTTCGTTCCTGATGTCCGATGATGTGCTCGAGTCTCCGCATCCCGAGGTTCGAAACGTTCCTGGACGACTTATCTTCGTTCAGGAAGGTCGTTCCCATATAGGATTTTACGATGTCTGCTGTCCGCTCAATTCCCAAATGGTCACCGGCTGGGGTGCGGTTCATACCAGCGCGGAAGTGGTCTTCAGGGCGCTTGGACCGCCATGCAACATCTGCCGGGAGAACTGTAGCCTCCGATCTCACCGTAAACTTCAAGATATCCATTTCGTCACGCTTCAGGATCTCCGGCCGTATCGGCACTAAAGCCGCCATCAGCATTGGCGACGGCGGGTGCGGATAAGGTGTAAGAACGATCTCTCGATCAAATTGGACCTCTGCTTCCTCAAGCCGGACGTAGGGCATGCAACGGATGCTGATGAATGCCGTAAAGCCCTTCCAGGCGAATGGCAGGTCGATTACATCACCGTCCCGGATACCAAACGGTAGGTGGCAGGCGGCTGCGGTGGTGACGGCATGCGGCGAGCCGACCAGGACGAAACGGGCCTGCATGATCGTATCGATGAACCTCAGGAAAGCGTCCTGGTCGCACGAGTTCAGCCTCGGCAGGATCCTGCAGCCGCTCGCAGCACGAAGCGCATCACCGGCTCGTCGATTACGGAGACGCGGAATAGGAGTCCCATCCGTGTGAACCGGATATGCGATGACAGCATCCTGCAGCAGCGGTGGCAAAAGCCTGCGATCATCGATCTGTATCTCGTAGCCGAGGCGAAGTGATGAATGGATGAGCGGCCTGCGCGTGCTGAACATCGTCGCCTGCGCCCTCGGCGCACTACTCATCTCAAGCTCGTCACACACCCGGTAACTCCAGAACATCGCCACGACATCCTTCAAGAGGAACTTATCCGTAGGACCGTCGCAGATGGTGTGGAGTATGCGCGATGACGTCTCTTGGGACAGCCCCTGAAGCAGCAGCCTCGATAAGATTTCGCTGACGTTCTGGATCGGCCTGTTCTTCAGCCCAGGAGCATTAGGATTGATCCCCGCATCGGGGGCCGTGAACGATCCGAGCATCTCGTCATCGGCTCGTCCAGCATGAGGTCATGCATGGGTAGCAATGGTCGAATGTAGATCAACCTTAAGGCGAAATTTCTGACGGTGTGCTGCATATCAGCGACATCGCTGCCGTTGATGCACGGTAAGGCCGCCACGTGGGTCGTCCTACATTCCGGACGACCATGCACCGCAGCAGCATCAGTGAGCACCACCGTGGCATGCCGGGGTTACGTTGAATGCCGTCGAGACGGCGGCATCGTCCACGACGACGTCCGGACGTGACGTCACGTCGACCACAGATCCACATTCCGCGACGAGACTTTCGACAGGCGGTATCCGCGCTGCCGCTCCGTCCTAGACCCTATGCCATGGCCTGTGTCTCCGGGGCGGCGTCGCGAGCAGCAGGTGATGATCGGTGGCGGTCAGGTTCGCGTTCAGGAAGGGATCGCGATCCACCGCCTCGGGCCAACGGTCGTGCAAGCGCCCGAGGTCGTACCAGGAACGGGCGAGCCGCCGGACGCTGCGGTCCGGACCGCGACTGGCCCCGTCCACGTGCATCAGCACCGCATGCGGTGTCCAGACGACCCGACGGCCCAGGGCCCTGACCTTGAGGCACAGATCGATGTCGTTGCAGGTGTAGGGCAGGCTTTCGTCCGCGCCGCCGACCGCCTCGAACACGTCTCGCCGGATTGCCAGGCACGCGCCGGTCACCGCGGACAGGTCGCGCGCCATCACGAGCTGGGCCATGTAGCCGGGCTCCTCCCGGCACGCCGAGCGCAGCACATGGGTGGCGCCCGTTTCCTGCAGGACGATGCCTCCATGCTGCAGGCTCCCGTCCCGATACAGCAGCCGGGGTCCCACGACGCCGACGCCCGGACGCATGATCTGGCGCACCATCTCGTCCAGCCAGTCGGGACCGATCACCTCGACATCGTCGTTCATCAGCACGAGCACCTCGCCCGTCGCCCGGGCCGCGAGCACGTTGTTCAGGGCCGACCAGTTGAACGGGATGTCGATGGTCTGCGTCCGCACCCGAACATCGCACGATAGGCGGCGGAGGAGCTGAAGCATCTCAGCCGACGTGCTGCCGTTGTCGCCGATCAAGACCTCGATGTCCGGGTAGTCGGTGCGCTCAAGCAGCCCCGCGAGGCAGCTTTGCAGAAGCTCGGGCTGATCCCGTGTCGGGATGAGAACGGACACGCGGGGCGAGGGATCAGGACGCGGATGGGTGATCCGCGGCCAAACGCCCCCACCGATGTGGACGTCCGTGACGATCAGGGTCTCCGAGGCGTCCCGCAAATGGCGCCTGACCGTGCGGACCACGTCGGGATGGACCGCCGTGTTGCGACTGCGCGGGAACGGCGGCGGCCGTCCGCGCTTGCGGCCGCGATGGAAGAGCACCGACGGGATGTGCGCGATCGCATCCCCATGCAGCACCCGGGTCATGCGCATCAGCAGGTCATACCGGGCATACCCACCGCCGTCCCCGCGGATGCCGCCCACCGCGAGGAGACGGGAGCGCCGCATCACCACGAACTGCCCGATCGCATCGCCCGACAGCAGCATGTCCGGGCTCCAACCCGGCTTGAACAACGGCGAAACGCGCTGCCCGTCCTCGTCGAGGCTGTCCTCGTCGGTGTAGACCACGTCCAGATGCGGCGCGTCGTCCAGCGCAAGCGCCACCTCGTAAAGCGCCGTCACGGCGAGCCTGTCGCCCCCCTCGAGGAAGCCCACGAAGGGTGCCTCCGCGCGGTCTAGCGCGGTTCGCCACAGGTCCCCCAGCGCGGCATCGGGCGCCGCGTCCACCAGGGTGACGGCGGGAGCGCGTGCCGCCACCGCCTGCAACGTGCGCCGCACCGACATGGGCAGGTCGTGGGGACAGGCGACGACCAAGTCCCAGTCGGGATAAAGCTGGCCGTCCAGCGCATCCACCGTCTCCAGCATCAGGTCTGGCCGGTTCATGTCGGCGATGGTCAGCAGCGAGATCCGGGGTGCCCGTGTCAGCGTATCGATCTGACGGCTGATGGCGAGCAGATCCCGCTCCCTGAGGGAATCGTAGCGCTGCACCCACAGCGCGTAGGCGAGGGGATCGGAGGGTGGCGGACCATCCGGGAACAGGTCCATCAGCAGATCGACCCGCTCACGTCCCTCATCCGAGTCGGCCACCATCGCCAGCAGGTGGGCACGGCTGTCGGCAGCCCGAAGTAGAACCGCCGCGCCCGGATCCGGATCACGTCCGAAGGCGTTGCGGAACAGCCGCCCGAGATAGGGCTCGTCGCAGCGCTCCTCCTCGCCGTGGAGAAGCTGAAACTCCCGCGATCCGGCAACGGCCGCCGCGATCTCGGCGAGACCGCCCCCCTCGCACAGCATGGTCAGGAAGTTCCGCTGAGCTGCCGGCTCCGGCGAGCGCGCCAAGCCTGTCCGGAACACCCTGACGATCAGGGCGAGATGAGCCGGAACATCTTCCGCCCCTGCGGACGCCACTATCTTCAAGGTTGCGTCCTGTTCCGACACCAAGCTTGGTTCAATCCTCCAGCCGCCAAGGTGCTGTCAAGTTATTGGTCTCTACTTGTCGGGTAAACTATACCCTGCACCTTTTCCTAGTATCCGTTCCGCAGACCGGAGGAACATCCGGACGGCGGTCCCGGATATGCCCGACAACCGGGCACCTCGTGCCTTTCACCGACCTCAAGGACCGTCCCGCCGCGCCGCAGGACTGGTCGTCGTTCGTCGTCCCGGCAGCTTGCGCGGCAGCAGACGTCCATCGATGATCGCGAGTCCCAGCACGATCAGCGCGATCCCTGGCAGCGCGCGCAGCGGCAGCCGTTCGCCCAGGATCACGCCGCCAAGCAGCAACGCGCTCA
Organism: uncultured Acetobacteraceae bacterium; assembly: GCA_964249255.1. Classification (GTDB taxonomy): domain Bacteria; phylum Pseudomonadota; class Alphaproteobacteria; order Acetobacterales; family Acetobacteraceae; genus Lichenicola. The sequence continues at coordinate 8,060 of CAXUBN010000049.1, forward strand.
CCGGCACCAGGAACGTCACCAGCGATGCCCGTGTGGCGCCGGACGAGGCCAGGATGCGGAAGTACAGCAGGTAGGCCACCGCCGTGGACAGCAGCCCGATGCCGAGCAGGGCGGCGACCCCGGATACGGGCAGCGGCGGCAGCGTCCATACTCGGTCCGTCACGGCGGCCAATGGCAGCATCAGCAGGGCGCCGGCGGTGATCTGTCCAGCGGCGAACTGCAACGGCGTGAGCCCGCGCACCCGCCGCGACAGCGTGCCGCCGAAGGCGTATGACAGGGCCGCCGCGACGCAGGCCAGCTTGGACAGGAGGTCGCCGCCGGTCAGCCCCTGCCGCAACGACGGCAGCAGCAGCAGCGCCACGCCGGACAGGCCGCACGCCGCCCCCACCGCCATCCGCGTCGACAACCGCTCGTCGCGGGTCAGCACGTGCGCCACCAGCGCGGTCAGGATCGGCGTCGGGGTGTTCAGGATCGCGGCCAGGCCGCCGGTCAGCCGGTGCTCGCTCCAGGCGAACAGCGAGAACGGCAGCGCGCAGTTCAGGATACCCAGCAGCAGCAGCCATCCGGCCAGGCGCCAGGACAACAGGCCGGGCCCCGCCCGGCGCGTGCCCAGAAGCGCTAGGTCGAGCGCCACCGCCGCGATCGCGAGCCGCCCGGCCACCACCGACACCGGCGGCAGCAGCGGCGCCAGCACCCTGTAGAACAGGAACGCCCCGCCCCACAGCAGCGACAGCACCGCCAGCAGCAACCAGTCCGTCATCGGTACCGGCCCGCCGCGAATCGTGGCGGCCGTCCGCGCGGCGCTCACGACGAGGCGTCCGGCAACCGCGGCAGCGAGCGGGCACGCGCGGACAGCACCTCCTCCTCATAGTCGAGCTCGCGCACCAGCAGCCGCTCGGTCTGGTCGTTGATCGCCGCCCCCCGCATCATGCCGGCAAGCGTCGCACGCTCGACGCGCAGCACGTGCAGCCGGAAGGCAAGCTCCAGCCGGTCGCGCCGCAGCGCCGGCAGCCGCTGGTCGGCCGGCTCGACCACGCCTTCCGCCTCAAGGATGGTGCTCAGCCGCTGCTCGCGCCGGCGGAAGCGTGACAGGATGCCCTGCAGCACGTCGTCGCGCTCCTCCTGCCACTGCGGTGCCTCGTCGTGCGGCAGCGACAGCTCGCGCTCCGCCGCCTCGACCGCCGTTCGCGCCAGGGTCAGTCGAGCCCGATCGGCCTCGAGCTGCATCGGATCCACGTCCGGCATCTTGAGGCCGCGCAACAGGAACGGCAGCGACAGCGCCGCCAGCAGCAGCGAGGCGACGATGACGCCGGCCGCCAACGTGACCAGCAGGTCGCGCTCGGGGAAGTCGGGTTCCAGCGACAGCGCGGCGGCGAGCGTGATGGCGCCGCGCACGCCAGCCACCGCCATCGCGCCAGGAAGCCGCAAGGGGAGCCATGGCGAGCGCCATCTCCGCCTGGTCTGTCCGCGCAGCCGCCGATACGTTTGCTGCAACCCCAAAGTCAGCCACACCCACGCCAGGCGTAGCAGCACCAGCACCAGCGTGATCAGCCCCACCGCCAGCAGCGGCCTCCATGGGGCGATGTGGGACTGCACGGCGAGCCGGTGGCCGCCGCGGATCAGCCCCGGCAACTGCAGCCCCAGCAGCAGGAAGATCAGGCCGTTGAGGCTAAAGGTGAGCACCGGCCAGACGGCGCTGATGACCAGCCTGGTCTGGCCATCCGCAACACCCAGGCCTCGCAGCCGCCGCATGACCAGTCCGGCCGCAACCGCGGCCAGGATGCCGGACGCGTGGAGACGCTCCGCCGCCAGGTAGGCCGCGAACGGCAACACGGCGGACAGGATGGCGAAGGCCGCGGACCCGTCCGCGCCGCGGCCGATCAGCAACCGCTCGATGCCGACGAAGGCCGCTGCCATCGCCGCGCCGACCCCGATGCCGAGCAGGCAGATCAGCCCGAAGGTGCCGACCGCGGCAGGCGGGGAGAACGCTCCCGTCGTCGCCGCGGCGACCGCGAACCGGAAGCAGACCAGTCCGGTCGCGTCGTTGAGGAGCGCCTCGCCGGACAGCACGTTCAGGAACCGGTGCGGTACCGCGCGTCCCTCCATCATGCCGCCCACCGCGACCGCGTCGGTCGGCGACAGCACGGCCGCCAGCGCGAAGGCCGCCGCCCACGGCACCTGCGGGATCAGCCAGTGGATGAACCAGCCGCCGCCCAGCGTGGTGAACAGCACCAGCCCCAGCGCCAGCATCAGGATCACCCGGTGCAGCGACATGAACTCGCGGAACGGCATCAGGTAAGCATCAGAGAACAACAGCGGCGGGATGAACAACAGCATGAACACGTCGGGCTCGAGGCTGATCCGCACCCCCAGCAGGTCGACGACGATCCCCAGCGCGATCTGAAGCAGCGGCAGCGGCAAGCGCAGCCGGCGCGACAGCACCGGGCTCAGCGCCACCACGAACAGCAGCAGCAGGGTGATGACGGCGACGTGCACGGGATGACGGCTCCTGCTGCGCCGGCCAGGGTGTCAAACCGTCGGCACGGTGGCAAACCGTGCGGCCCGAGGTGACGATGCATCCTTCCCACGGCGCGGCCGCGGAGGCTTGGCGAGCAACCGTTCGATCACCGGAGAAGCCTGACGGCGGACGTGGTGACAAACCCAAGCGATCATTCAGCTTGAGCCCGAAGCATGACACGGCGGCTGGAGGTGCCGCCTCCCGATGTCAGACCCAGCCACCCCGCACGACGCGATCGGCGAACCCGCTTATCCGCATGATGAGGCGCAGGACGCGTTCAGCGTCCATGTCCGCCGCCC
>CAXUBN010000050.1:0-10813 GCA_964249255.1 uncultured Acetobacteraceae bacterium
CGGCCGGCGGTGCTCCGGGTGCCCCGTCCACCGTCGCGGCGGCCGATGGGCCGGCGGCCAGGGTCGCGACAGGCTCGCCGCCCAGCGCGGATGCCGGCGCCGTGCGATCGGTGCCGCTACCGGCGGCGGTAGCCCCCGCATCACCCAGTAACTCTACCATGTCCGCCCCGGGGACGGTGGCAGGTGGCACGGCTTCGGCTGCCGGTCAGGGACCCGCGATACTTGCGCCGGCTGCGCCGGCGGCATCGACGTCCGGCCATATCACCGTCGAGGCCGTCGCGGCGAGCTGGGTGCAAGTGCGCGAGGTCGGCGGCAAGGTGCTCTACGACCACGTCCTGAAGACCGGCGAGACCTGGGCCGTGCCGCCCGATCCGTTGCCGCTGACGCTGGCCACCGGTAACGCCGGCGGCGTCAGGCTCATGGCGGACGGCGTCACCAGCCCGGCGCTGGGACGGGTCGGCGGCGTGCGCCGTGGCATCCCATTGAGCGTGCAGTCGATCAAGGACGGGTCGATCGCCACCCCGGCGGGGCCTGCCTCGCCCGGCGAGGCGACGGTCAAGTCGGGGCAGGATGGGGGAGAGCCGGCTCCGGTGCTGGCTGGCTCGTCAACTGGTCATATCCGGCCGTCTCATCCACGGCCCCCGGCAGCGCCGGGGTCGGATGATGCGACCGAGCGCCTGAACGAGCGTCAGCTGGCGACGCCGCGGTAGCCTGTCGATCCATCCGGACTACCGGATCGCAGGGTTATCGACGGCCACCATCACCAGCGGGCCTGGATGGACGCCGTTACGTCCAAGGCTATCCCGGCCTTTTGCTGATCCGGAGCATGGACTGGCAACGGCCGGACAGGAGCGCCGTGTGTCGTCTAATATCCGTTGCGGCCAACGCGCCGCCCTCGACTCAAAATGAAGGCTGCGGCGCGGATATTAGCCTATTAGATTAACGCAGGATCGGGGACAGGCAGTTTCGAGTGTTGCTGCGGCATGCAGCCGTCGTCTCGGTGTGCTCCGCCAGCAGTGACACGATCGAGCATCAAAGTCGGCGATGTTAGGCTGGCTTGGCATCGACGATACGAGGTCGCAGATCCTCAGCCGAGCAGGCATGAGACCACGTGGTCCCAGCCGATCTTGAGCTCACCGTAGCGTTGGTAGCCGGCATCGCCCGCGCTGCATACGAAATCGCGGTCGGTCCAGGCCCGGTCCATCGCATCGGCCAGGGCCTGTGCTGCGGCCGGCACGACGAGGCCGCTGACCTCTGGCTCGACGAACTCGAGCGAACCGCCGGAATCGTCGCAGGTGATCACGGCCTTGCCCGACAGCATAGCCTCCAGCGTTCCGTATCCGTAATCTTCATCCAACGGGGGAAACACCACCGCACGTGCATCGGCGAGAAGCCCAATGCGCTCGGCATCGGACACGAAGCCAGTCCACCGTACCCGGTCGCCCAGGGCCGCGCCCCGCGCGCGGAGCGCGGCACCGTAGTCCGCCCGGTCCGCCCGCCCCATGAAGACGACCCGCACCCCGGTGCGGCTCAGCGCAAGCGCATCCAGGACCAGATCCTGACGCTTGGTCTCGTTGATGCGGCCCGGGACCAGCAGGTAGTCGCCAAGCTCGCCTCGTCTGAGCCTGTCGGCCCCGGGTGGTGGATGGTAGAGGATCCGTGATCGGAGGCCGCAATGCCGCTGCAGCCGGTCGGCGACGTTGCGGGAGTTGGCGAAGCAGTGCCGCGCCCGGGCGATGTGGTGGCGGTCCAGGTCGCGGATCATGTCGCGCACGACCCCGCCTTCAGGGTCGATCGCCAGCGCGTTGTGGGATGGTCCCCACAGGTCGTATGCCTCGCGATGCTGGTGCAGCAGCCAGATCACCTGGTCGGGATGACGGGCGAGGTAGGCCGGGAACTTGAGCGCAATGACCCGGTCGATCGCGACCCCGTTGCTGGAGGTGAGGTCCAGCAGCTTCCAGATCGCCATCTGATCGACAAGGGCGGATGCCGGGTACCACTTGAACGGCACGGACACGATGTCGACCTCGTGACCGGCCGCGAGCAGCGCCCGCCTCAGCTCCTCCGCATGCATCTCGGCGCCGCCGCGGACGAACGGTACCTGCACGGTGGTGATCGCGATCCGCATCGCCTCACGCGGCCTTGCGTGCGATCATCGCGTAGTCCTGCGGGCCGAAGAACACGTCGTTGAGCTGTCCGATCAGATCGGTGTCGATGCCGGTGAAACGGCTGGGCGAAGGGTGGAGGCGGCGGATCTCGACCTGCCGGTATCCGCGCGCCTCCGCCATCGTGCGGACGGCGAGCGAGGGTAGCGGGTTGCGGTGCGTCGGGTCGTTGTAAAAGGTGTGGCTGCCGACGATGAGGTTCTGTGGATCGGGCGTCTCGACCAGCAGCAGCCCGCCTGGTGCCAGCACGCGCAGGCCCTGATCGAGCAGCCTGACGAACACCTCGAACGGCAGGTGCTCGATGATGTGGAAGCCCGTGATCATGCCGAGCGAGGCATCGGGAAGCCCCTCGATCAGCGACAGCGCATCGGTCTCGACGCAATCGAGGTCCAGCGACCTGCAAAGCTCCACCATGGCCTTGTTCAGGTCGACGCCGCGGCTGACCAGGCCGTGTTCCCGCAGGACCTCCAGCCATTCACCCCGTCCTGCCCCGATATCGAGCACCGGCCGCGCCGTCGTGCCGGCGCCGGCCTCACGGACAAGGTCGAGATAGGGCGCCTGCCTGTCCTTGATGTCCTCACGGCTGCCGCGCAGCCTGTTCTCGAACTGCAGATAAAGCCTGTCCAGCTCCGCGGTCGGCATGCCGCCGGCAGCCCGCGTGGCCGTCATCCTGTCCTGTTCCGCGCGCAGCGCCGTCAGATCCTGCTGAACGCCGTCCAGCCGTTCCAGCAGGCCGGCCAGCGATGTGACGAAGCGCTCCGTGGTCCGCCGCTGCAGGTCCAGTTGGCGGGCGCGGGCCATTCGGAAGCCATCCACCTCCGATACCATCGCCTCGATGAACCGGACGCGTTCCGCGGCGACGCGCGACGTCCCTTCCAATCCGTCTGCCCGCCGCTCGACCTCCTCCGCCCGTCGGTCGGCACGCCTCAGGGCGTCCTCGATCATGTCGGCTCGCTTCTCGAGCGCGTCCGCCCGAAGACGCAGCAGGACCGTTTCCCCCGACTCGGCCGGAATCTCCACGGAGCTCGGGGCAGGCTCTACGACCGGCGGCGGTTCAAGCGCGACCGGTTCAAGGCGCTTACCATGGACAAGGCGCTGCGCCGCGCTCCGCAACAGGCCCATCCCTGAGTCATCTCCCGTATGGCATTCCGGGCCGATCATGCCTGCGACGGGTAGATCACACCCGTTCCATGCCCCATCGGTGGTAACAGATGGCATGGATGGGCGCCATCGCGGGACGGTGATCGGCGAGCGGGGCCGTGCCGATCGATCCGTGTCGGCTCGGGCCGCGTCGGCTCAGGCCGGGTCAGCCTGGGGCCGCGTGGACCACGATCGACCGCAGGAACAGGCCCAGACTACGGGCATCGGCCGAGCCGCCCAGCGACTGGGGCGAGCGCGGCCTGGCGATGTCGAAGCGGAACCGGAGGTAGCCGAGCCGCTGGAGGTCGGCCGGCACCGGCACCGTAACGGTGGCCATGTCGCGGGACGGCGTCCAGTCGAGCAGCAGGCGGTCGTCGATGAAGAAGCGGACCGGCGAGATGGCGTCCCCTGCCTTGAAGGGCAGGGCGGTTATGTCGACGGAGCGGTAGCGGGTGTCAGGGCGCAGAAAGGTGGCGACCTCCGCGCGGCGGCCGTCGGTCCAAAGCCCGAAGGGCTCCGGCAGGCTCCACCCATGCCCGAAGTGGACCTGAACGGCCGGGGCCACGGCGTCGATCGTGACGTCGCCAGGCGGCGGGATCAGGGCCGCGAAGGGCGCCGTGTTCCAGGCGAGCGTGGTGTAGTCGAGCGCGCAAAGCCCGTCCTGGACACCGTGCCGGAAGGCGTAGAGCGCCACGCGGCCGGGGTAGGTGGGGCTCCATGGGATGTCGAGTTCCCAGTCCGGCGGGTTGAAGGTCGAGAACCCGTTGATGGTCGGAATGCCCAGCCATTCGGAGAAGAACATCGCCGGCGTGTTGGCGTGGTAGAGGCCGAAGAGCCGCACGTCCGTGACCGACGGTGGCGGCGCGGCCTCCGTCGTGAAGAAGCTGCGGCAGGATGAGGGGGGCGTGCCCAGTTGTGCGCGCACGGCATCGATCATGGGCCGATCGAGGCCGAGCTGGGGCGCCAGGTTGACCTGCTCCAGCAGCAGGAACATGCCAAGCAGCACCGCCAACGGCGGCCGATGCGACCACAGCCGATCGAGTGCGGCCGTGCAGAGCATGGCCATCGGCAGTCCCAGGAACAGCATCACGCGCGACACGGCCCGGATGCCCCGTGCGCCCGGCACGTGGTTGAACACCCAGTGCCAGGCGGACCACCCATCGACCTGCAGCGTGATCACGGCGGTCAGGAGGCAGCCGAGCCCGATCGCGCCCAGCAGCGTGCGGTGTCCAAATCGCGGCCTCCACACGGCACCGGCGGCTCCTGCCAGCAGGACGCCCGGCGTCAGGCCTACCGTGTTCTCGCCGATGTCGAGCAGCCTGCCGACCAGGCTGGCGTCGAGCGAGCCGTAAAGGAGGTTGCCATGTCCGACATGGAGGATGGCCAGCGGCGGGGGCAGGAACACCAGCACCTCCGCCCATCCATGCTGACCGGTTTCCCGGACCTTGGGGATGTAGACGTCCAGGAACGGCAACAGGCAGAGCGCCAGGCCGGCGGTCACGATCGCGATCGGGATCCGCATCGCCCATGCCGCAGATCCGAGCGACCTCCAGTCGATCGATCGGTATGGAACAACAAGGAGCGAGCAGAGCGCGGTCGCGATGCAGAACAGGGTGAAGAACCAGACCATGTAGAAGCCGGTCATCAGCCAGGCGCCGTAGAGGCAGGCGGCGAGCATGCCGTAGCCGGTGATGGTCCTGGCCGAGCGTCGCGGCACCCCGCGTATCGATAGCCATGCCAGCAGGAAGAGCAGCGGCGCGAAGTCCAGCGTGATGAGCTGAGCATGGACGCCGTGGATCCACAGCGAGTTCGCGACGGTGAACAGCGCAGCACCCGCCAGCGACGGCATGAACGCGAACCCGAAACCGCGTCGCGCCAGTGCATGGAACGACAGGAAGCCGACCAGCCGGATGATCACGGCCGTGATCTCGCGGGCCAGCAGCGGGTCCAGACGCAGGAAGCGGAGGATCGTGAAGATCGCCCCGTTCAGCAGGAAGCCATCGTTGTAGCCCAGCGTGTCCTTGACCGGAAAGAAGTAGCTGGTCCGCTTCCAGTTCTCATGGCCGGTGAGGACCCGGTGCCAGTGCTCGTAGATGCTGGCCTCGATCAGCCCGTCGTAGGCGTCGCCCAGCAACAGGGTGAACCCGTTCGCGATCTGATACCGGAACACCCACCCGATCAGCAGTGCAGCGACGACCCCGAGCGCCAACCCCTGGACACGCCTGTCGGCATCCGGCCTCGACATCGGCCTGCCAACCCCGGATCGTCAGTCGACGCTTCCCTGCCCCAGCGGCCGCGGGGTCGGAACCGATGCGCGATCCGGGCGGCACCTGTTCGCGAACCGGATGGGATCGATGGCGGGGGGATACAGGAACATGGCGCGCTGTCTCCCATGAAGCTCCGAGGTGATCAACCTGAGCGGTCAGGACCGCTCAGGTTCGGGTTCGATCTGTAAATCAGGATGTATCCGATAAGGATGGCGCGCCGGCGGACGGACGCGTAGGAAGATGGCCCCCCGCCGCCATCGGATGAAGAGTTGCGATGAACCAGTTGGCCACCAACGCGGTCCCTAGGGAGTCGCTGCTGCAGAGCGGCGACAAGGGTCGGCCGCTGCGTGTCCTGATGGAATTGCGGCCCTGCTTCGACACCTATGCCGGCATCCCGCAGGAAACGCGCCTGTTGTTCTCGGGCTTCGCGCGTTCGGCGTCGTTCGAGGCGGGGGGATTGCTGAACGGCTCGTCCTCCATGCGAGGCCCGCGGCGGAAATCGGCACGGCATGACGAGGGCATGGGCATGTTCGCCCAAAGCCAGCAGCTCATCGCGCTGGACTCCGGCGAGCGGATGCTGAGCGGCGGACGCCGGATCGCCCGCCGGCTGCTGCCGCGCCAAGTCATGCACAGGCTGGAAGCGCTGGAACAGCGTGGCACGGTCGAGGAACTCGACACGCTGCTCGATCCCGGGCTGTTCGAGGATTGGCTATGGATGCGGCTGTTCCGGCTCGGGCTGTCGCCGCAGGACCGATCGTTGCTGCGGCAGGCGCGCTATCCGATCCCGCAGCTGGCCTGGGACGAGGCGGCCAAGCTGGCCGACACGCGGCACGCGAGGCGCCGGGTCAAGCTCGACATGGCCACCGGCGGCTGGGACATTCACCTCGCCCACACGCCCTGTCCGTACGAGCTGCGCGGCGGCGGCCTGGTGGTGCGCTACCACGACGCCATCCCGATGCTGTGGCCGCACACGATCAACAACGCCATCACCCATGCCCGCGGGCATTACCGGATGCTGCGGGCGAACGTCGCCGACGGGGCGTGGTTCGTGTGCACCTCCGACCCCGTGCGCGAGGACCTGCTCCGCATCTTCCCGTCGGCCGAGAAGCGCACCTTCATCATCCCGACCATGTCGTCCGCGGTGTTCAGGCCGGATCCGCGTCCGGCCGCGGAGATCAGGTCGATCATCAGCCGTGGTCGCGCGGCGGCGGCCAACCGGCTGCGCAACGCGTCTGCGGTGGCCGCCTCCGGGACATCCGGCGCGGTCGCAGGTCCATCATCGGATGATGGACCGGACGACGCACCGTCCCCTGACCGGGCATCGGACGAGCCGTTCGTCATGGCGGTGTCCACGCTGGAGCCGCGCAAGAACTATGGGCTGCTGATGCGGGCGGCGGCGGTCGCGCGGCGTGGCGGCGCCCGCTTCCGGCTGGTCGTGGTGGCCAATCCCGGCTGGCGCAGCGAGGACGAGGTCAGGCTGCTCCGGCAGCTCGTGGCCGAGGGGGTTGTGTATCACCTGGTGGACGTGACGAGCCTGGACCTGCGGGCGCTCTACACCGCCTCCCATGCGGTGATCTGCCCCAGCCGCGCCGAGGGCTTTGATCTCGCCACGGTTGAGGCGATGGCCTGCGGCGCGCCGGTGTTGGCCTCCGACATCCCGGTGCATCGCTGGGTGTGCGGCGACGCGGCGGAGTATTTCGATGCCTACGACGAGGACGCCCTGGCGGCCCTGCTGACCGGCATCGCAGGCCAACCGCGGGACGGGGGGCTGCTGGGCGACCTCCGTCAGAAGGCGTTGCGGCAGGCCACCATCTACAGGCAGCCGGTGCTCGAGGCGCGCTGGGAACAGGTGCTGCAGGAGGTGGCGGGGCGATGAGCCACCGCCGTCCGGTTGACGATCCGCCGCGATCGGCGTCCTCCAGCACCAGACATTCCCCGGGGACGCGCCTTGGATCCTGACGGCCTGACGACCTCCTCCCTGCCGGCCCACCGTTTCTCCGCTGCCCATACGCGCGCTGACCTTTGGATGCGTGCGCGGGCCTCCGGTCCGCTCCGGGATCAGGCGGTCCCGGGTGTCGCGGAGGCCGCGATGCTGCTGGCACTCGCGCTGCGGCGGGGGCTGCGACGGCCGTTCGCCCGGGTCGCCGTCGGTCTGCGACGCTCGGCGCTGCCGGGGGGCGTACTGCTCCTGGTGATCGGCTACCTCCAGGCCGGCAAGACGCTGCCGACGCGGCCGAAGGGGCTGGGGCCCACCGATGGATGGTGGGCCTGGTATGACCAGGGCAAGACGCTGGAAGCGGTGATCGGGTGGCGCATGCACGCGCCCAGCATCGCCAACCAATGGTATCAGCCGCTCTACCCGGCATCCGGCGCGCTCGGCCTGGCGCTGACCCCAGGCCGGCCATTCCTGCTGCCCGACCTCGCCGGACTGGTGGCCTCCTTCCTGTTGTTCGTGCCCTTGGCCGGTCTGTTGGGCATCGGGCGCCTCGCCGCCATCGCGGTGTTCCTGTTGATCAACCTCGGTGAGGCACGAATCCTCGACAACTGGATCATCCCCTGGAACACCAGCCTGACCACCCCGCTGCTGCTGCTGGGGCTTCTGTCGGCCGCCAAGGTCGCGACCGGGGGGGCGGGCCGTCTGGCTTGGGCTGCCGGGTTCGGCGTCGCCATGGGCTTGATCCCGGCGCTGCGACCGACCGACCTCCTGGCGCTGGTTCCGGGCGCCCTCGTGGCAGCGCTTGCCCTCGCCGTGCCGCGGCGACGTGCCGGCGGCGGAGCGGCCGCGGTTGCCAAGATCGCCTTCGCGGCGGCGGGCGGCTTTGTTCCGGCCTTCGCGGTGTTTCTCCTGCTCTACGTGCCGATCTTCGGTCTCCACCCGAGCCCATACATGGTGATGTCGAGCCAGACCGGCTTCGACTGGCATCTGCTGCCGCTGCATTGGGTGACCCTGGTGGTCGGGCCGCGACCCTTGTTTCCCAACGTCGCCGGGATGATCGAGGTGTTCTGGTGGCTCGCACCATGCTTCGCGGGTCTGGTGGCCGTCCTGCTGACAGGCCTTCGGAGCGGCCGTATGGGCTCGCGGCGGGTGCACCTGATCATCGTGGGCGGGATCGTGCCGTACTGGTGCCTCTATTTGTCCTACCGTGATCTGCATCCCCCCGGGCTCTGGACCTACAACAACTTCCACTACTTCATGTGGACGTTCCCGTTGCTGGGCCTTTATGGCGTTCTGCTGCTCAAGATATGTGGCGTGGGCCTGCGCGCGGCGTGGCGTGGGGGAGCGCTCGCGGGCTGCCGGGCGGCGTGGCCGGTTGCGGCCGGGGCGCTTCTGACGGTGCTTGGCCTCGCCTGGCGTCCGGAGCTCGGTCCCAGCGGCCGGCCACGCCCCACGCTGGACGTCGTCGCCAACGAGGTCCTGCTGCCTGGCGGGCTGTCGAGCATCCACGACGCACTGGTGGTGTCCGCCCTGGATCCGGGTGGGCAGATCTACTTTGGGACCCACAGCCTGCGGCAGGGCGGGCAATCGATCGGTCATTTCAACGGCTTCCGCGCGTTCCCGATCCCCGGCGGCACCATGGTGCTGCCGTTGCGCGTGCTGCCCGCCGCTGATGGCATCCTCCGGTTTGCCGGCGGCGTCCGGCTGGACTCGACCTTTCCACCCGAGATGCTCCGGCAGGACATGGTGCTCGGCCTGCCGTGTTGGGCGCCGCGGATCGTGCGACCGGCATCCTGCCTGCTGGAATCGCCGTTGCCCGGGCCGCCGTTCCCGGTCGGCCGCCAGATCGACTTCGACTCCCGGATGGAGGTGCCCTACCTGATTCCCGGCGGCTGGACCGACCAGCAGGATGGGCGATGGACGCTGGGTTACCATTCCAGCGTGCAGTTCCGGGTACCTGTCCCGCCACCGCGCGGCAGCGGCGTGGTGGTGGAGGTCGAGGGCGCCGGCTTCATGCCACGCGGGTCGGACCACCTGGCGATCGACACCGCCGCGAACGGGACGCGTCTCGGGCAGTGGCGCGTGTCGACCACCGATGGGGTGGCGCTGCGGGCGAACGTGCCGGCCTCGCTGATCCCGGCCGACGGGCAGGTCCGGTTCACGATCTCGGTGCTGAACGCGCGACGTCCGTTCGACACCATCGCCGGCGACACCGACCGCAGGCTGCTCGGTTTCCGGGTCCGCGCGGTCCGGCTGCTGCCCTGGTCCGAGCATCAGCCAGGATAGGTCCGCGGTGGCCGACAGGGTGGTCCGGGCTGTTCAACCGGGGTTGTTCCTGGCAGGAAGCGGACGCGCACGAGGGAGCAAATCGTCATGAGCTACCGGCCGTATCAGCAGATCGAACGCCGCCGGTCGCGCCAGATCCATGTTGGCCGCGTGCCGGTCGGGGGCGATGCGCCGATCACCGTGCAGACCATGACCAATACGCTGACGAGCGATGCCGCCGCCACGATCGCCCAGATCAGGCTGTCCGAGATCGCCGGGGTCGACATCGTGCGGGTGTCGTGCCCTGACGAGGCCAGCACCGCGGCGTTGGCCGAGATCGTGCGCGAGGTGAACGTGCCGATCGTGGCGGATATCCACTTCCACTATAAGCGCGCGATCGAGGCGGCGCGGGCTGGGGCGGCCTGCCTGCGCATCAACCCCGGCAACATCGGCTCGGCGGAACGGGTGCGGGAGGTGGTGACCGCGGCCCGCGACCACGGCTGCTCGATCCGCATCGGTGTCAACGCCGGCTCGCTGGAGCGGCACCTGCTGGAGAAGTACGGCGAACCGAACCCTGAGGCGCTGGTCGAGAGCGCTCTCGAGCACGCGAAGATCCTGCAGGATCTCGACTTCCACGAGTTCAAGATCAGCGTGAAGGCGTCGGACGTATTCCTGGCGGTCGCCGCCTATACGCAGCTGGCGGAGGTATGTGACCACCCGCTGCACATCGGCATCACCGAGGCGGGCGGAAAGCGTGCCGGCACCGTCAAGAGCGCGATCGGGCTCGGCAACCTGCTGTGGGCCGGGATCGGCGACACGCTGCGGGTGTCGCTGTCCGCCGAGCCGGCGGAGGAGGTGCATGTCGGCTGGGACCTGCTGAAGTCGCTCGGCATCCGGCACCGCGGCGTCAAGATCATCTCCTGCCCGTCCTGCGCCCGCCAGGGCTTCGACGTGATCCGCACGGTGGCGACGCTTGAGGAGCGGCTGGCGCACATCGAGACCCCGCTCACGCTGTCCATCATCGGCTGCGTGGTGAACGG
>CAXUBN010000051.1:0-10746 GCA_964249255.1 uncultured Acetobacteraceae bacterium
GCCCCGCGCGCCCTGTTCGCCGCCGCCCTCGGCAGCCTGCCGGTCGGAAACGACGACCGCATCGAGATGCCGTTGCGGTTGGCGATGATGACCGGATGGGCCCCCTCGCCCGACCAGCCGAAGCCCCTCCGTCCGGGCCAGTTTACCGTCTCGCTCGAGGATGCGCTTGAGGCGATGCCGGATCCGGGCGGGCGCTGAGGTTGCGGGCACCCCTTTCCGGAGCCTTGCGAAGCTGCAACACAGGGCCGCGACCCCGGTGTCGCGACCGGTCTGCTCCACTTGATCAAGGAATGACCATGTTGCGGTGTCTGCCGGCCCTCGTCAGCCTCGTCATCGGCCTGCCGCTGTTGTCCGCTTGCACCGGGGGCACGATGCTGGCCCCGGCGTCCGCACCGCCCCCGGATGCCAAGCCTGCGCTGGCCTCGCCCCCCGCGTCGCTGATCACCCCCCACGGCTACTGAAGACGAGGCGGCGGACCATCACCCGCCGGTGGCGCTCATGTGGCGCGCCACCCCGTGCGAACCGGCGCCGCGGTCGATGATGAAGTCATGCGCCTTCGGCTTGCGCGCGATCGCACCCCGGATCGTCGTCGCCAGCGCCGCATCGTCCGCACCGGCACGCAACGGACCCCGGAGGTCGGCGGCGTCGTCCTGGCCGAGGCACATGAAGAGCGTGCCGGTGCAGGTCAGCCTTACCCGGTTGCAACTGTCGCAGAAGGTATGGGTCATGGGCGTGATGAAGCCGAGGCGACGCCCGGTCTCCGCCACCAGCGCGTAGCGGGCCGGCCCACCGCCGCTCCGGTCGGGCGGCAGATCGTGCAGGGTCCAGCGCCGGGCCAGCCTGGCCCGCACCAGGGACAGCGGCAGATAGCGGTCGGTGCGGTCCTCGCCGATATCGCCCATCGGCATGGTCTCGATCAGGCACAGGTCGACACCCACCTGCCCGCACCAGCCGATCATCGAGTCGATCTCGTCTTCGTTGGTGTCGCGCATCGCCACCATGTTGACCCGCACCGCCAGGCCTTCGGCGCGGGCGGCCTCGATACCCTCCAGCGTGCGCTCGAGCCGGCCAAGCCGGGTGATGACCCGGAACCGGTCGGCATCGAGCGTGTCCAGGCTCACGTTGACCCGCCGGATGCCGGCATGGCGCAGCAACGGCGCGAAACGCGCCAGTTGGCTGCCGTTGGTGGTGAGCGTCACCTCGTCGAGTCCGGGCTGGCCGTCGGGGCGACCGAGCCAGGAGCCCAGTTCGCCCAGGAACCCGTCGATGCCGCGACGGACCAGCGGCTCGCCGCCGGTGACGCGAATCCGCCGCGTTCCCGTCCGGATGAAGACGGCGCTGAGCCGCGCCAGTTCTTCCAGCGACAGCACGTCTGGCCGCGGCAGGAACACCATGTCCTCCGCCATGCAGTAGACGCAGCGCATGTCGCAGCGATCGGTGACCGATACGCGCAGGTAGTTGATGGCGCGGCCATGGGAGTCGATCAACGGCGTCGTCATGATGTCCTGTGCAAGGGGCGCGCTTCCGGGTCCGTGACGGCCTGGGGCTAGCGCCCAGGCCATAGATCGCGCGCTAGCCCAGCATGTCCAGGTCGATCACCGCGGCATTGATCAGGACCTTGCCCCGATGCTCGAAGTTGACCGTGATCCGGGCGCCTACGGCGGACTGCACCTGGCCATCGCCCCATTCCGGATGCGCCGGATGCCGGACCCACTGTCCAGGCTCGATGAAGGAGCGATCGGTCATCGGATGCACCATGGATCGCTGAACGCCCGTTAACCGATGTGGTTTGTGTTTACCGTTCGTTCGCATGATGCGGGGCATGCTGGGTGACGAAGTGGACCCATGGAGTGCCCGAGTTGGACGACCTGCTGGCGGAGTTCCTGAACGAGACGTCCGAAAGCCTGTCGGAGCTCGACCTGGCCGTTGTGCGACTGGAGCGGACCCCGGACGACCAGCCGACGCTGTCGCTGATCTTCCGGCTGGTGCACACCATCAAGGGCACCTGCGGCTTCCTGGGCCTGCCGCGGCTGGAGCGGGTCGCCCATGCCGGCGAGACCGTGCTCGACAAGTTCCGGAACGGCAGCCTCCCCGTCACCACCGACGGCATCGGCCTGATCCTGGCGGCGATCGACCGCATCCGCATGATCCTGGACACCATCGGCCGCACGGAGGCGGAGCCCGCCGGCGACGACGAGCCGCTGATCGCCGAGCTGAACGCCCTGGCCGAGGGACGTGGTCCCACCACCGTCACCGCGGTGGCGGCAGCGCCGCCGCAACCGCCCGCCATGGCCATCCCGCAGCCGGCGTCGACCCTGGCGCTGGATACCACCTCGCGCGCCCCCGCAGCGCCCGCCGTCATCGAGACGCCCCCCGCGACCATGGCTGCCGCCGTCGGGCCCGAGATCGCGGCGAACGACACCGTCGCCCCCGCCCGCGGCCAGACCATCCGCGTGTCGGTGGACGTGCTGGAAACGCTGATGACCCTGGTCAGCGAGCTGGTGCTGACCCGCAACCAGTTCCTGCAGCAGCTCCGTTCCAGCGGCGACTCCGAGCTGACTGGCCCGGTGCAGCGCCTGTCGCACCTCACCACCGAGCTGCAGGAAGGCGTCATGAAGACGCGCATGCAGCCGATCGGCAACGTGTGGAACATCCTGCCGCGCCAGGTGCGCGACCTAGCGCACGACCTGGGCAAGCGCGTCGACCTCGTCATGCACGGTGCCGAAACCGAGCTTGACCGCCAGGTGCTGGAGCTGATCAAAGATCCCCTCACCCACATGATCCGCAACAGCGCGGACCACGGGCTGGAGGGGCCGGCCGAGCGCGAGCGGGTCGGCAAGCCGGCCACCGGCACCATCACGCTCAGCGCGCGCCACGAGGGCGGCCACGTCGTCATCGAGATCGAGGATGACGGCCGCGGCATCGACCCCCGCAAGGTCGCGGAGAAGGCGATCTCGCAGGGCATGGCCACGCGCGCCCAGATCGATGCGATGAGCGAGGCCGAGATCCGCGGCTTCATCTTCCAGCCCGGTTTCTCGACCGCGGCCGCGGTGACCGCGGTGTCCGGGCGCGGCGTCGGCATGGACGTGGTCAGGACGAACATCGAGCAGATCGGCGGCACGATCGAGCTGCACAGCGTGCTGGGCCGCGGCAGCCGCTTCCTGATCAAGATCCCGCTGACGCTGGCGATCGTGTCGGCGCTGATCGTGGGCGCCGCCGGCGAGCGCTTCGCCATCCCGCAGTCCAGCGTGATCGAGGTGGTGCTGCCCGGCGCGCAGGGGGACACCAGGATGGAGATCGTCGACGGCGCCCCGGTGCTGCGCCTGCGCGAGCGGCTGCTGCCGTTGATCAGGCTGGCTACCCTGCTGCGGCTGCCCGACCCGGTCGGCCTCGCCGGTTCCACGCGCCCAGGGGCCGACATGGTGGCGGTCATCGCCATCGGCGCGATCCGCCTCGGCCTGATCGTCGACGGCGTGTTCGACACCGAGGAGATCGTGGTCAAGCCGGTGGCGCAGGTGCTGCGTCACATTCCCCTGTTCGGCGGCAACACCATCCTCGAGGACGGTGCCGTCATCATGATCCTCGATCCCACCGGCATCGCCCGCCATGCCGGCCTCGACACCGGTCGCAAGGAAGCCGTCCGCGCGGCCGCTGCCGTCGAGGACGACCCATCCAACGCGTCCCGGCTGGACATGCTGCTGGTGCGGGCCGGGAGCGGCGCGCCCAAGGCGCTGCCGTTGTCGTTGATCTCGCGTTTGGAAACCTTCGCCGCCGAGCGGCTGGAGGTATCCGGTGACCGGGTCATGGCGCAGTACCGCCAGGATCTCATGCCGATCATCTCGCTCGATGAGGCGCTGGACCTGCGTGCGCTCGCAACGGCCGCGGACAAGGACACCGTCCACCCGGTGCTTGTGTTCGACAACGGCGGCAAGCCGGTCGGACTGATGGTGGACAAGATCCTCGACGTCGTGAACACCACGCTGGCCATCCAGCTTGGCACCGACCGTCAGGGCGTGCTCGGCACCGCGATCATCGCCGGACGCGCCACCGACATCATCGACACCGCCTTCTGGCTGACCCGCGCGTCCGGCACCTGGTTCCATGCTGCCGCCGCAGCGCTCGCCACCCGGCGGCGCCTGCTCGTGGTCGACGACAGCAGCTTCTTCCGCCAGCTGGTGGCACCCAGCCTGTCCGCCGCCGGCTACGACGTCACGGTGGCTGACTCCGCCGAAAAGGCGCTGGCGCTGCGCGAGTCCGGCCGAAGCTTCGACGCCATCGTGTCGGACATCGAGATGCCCGGATTGGGCGGGCTGGGCCTCGCCCGCAAGGTCCGGGAAGGCGGACGCTGGGCCAATCTGCCGATGCTGGCCCTGACCGGCAGCGAGGTGGCGCAGGAGGCGCGTGACGCCGGCTTCACCGACACCATCCGCAAGTTCGAGCGCGACACCCTGTTGTCCAGCCTCGAGCAGTGCCTTGCCCAACCCATCGCCGCCTGAAGGAAACAGGACCATGTCCGCCCGCCAACCCCGGGACGCCACCGCCGCCGACGACGGCGGGGAACAGGGCTTCGTCACCCTGACGCTGGCCGGCCAGCTTTGCGGCGTGCCGGTGCTGGCCGTGCGCGAGGTCATCACCAACAGCAAGATCGTGCGCGTCCCGCTGGCCCCGCCCGAGATCGCCGGCAACGTCAACCTGCGCGGCCGCATCGTCACCGCGGTCGACACGCGCTGCCGGCTGGGCTTGGAAGCGGCGTCGGAGGCCGCGGAACCGGTGGCGCTGGTCGCGGAAGCGGACGGCGCGCTGTATGCACTGCTGATCGATCAGGTGCAGGAGGTGCTGAGCCTGCGCACCGACGTGATCGAGGAGATCCCGCCCAACCTCGGACCGACCTGGCACCAGTTCGGCCGCGGCGTGTTCCGCCTGCCGGACCGGTTGATGGTGGTGCTCGACATCGGACTGCTGCTGGCATTGCAGTCATGAGCGGTGCCGGATCCATCATGCCTCGCCTGATCACCGACGACGGGATCACGGCTCATCCTCGAACCGCCGCATGATCAGCCCCGCCCCCCGCGTCACGAGCGCGGTACCTGGACCGCGCCGGGTCAAGGTTATGATCTGCGACGACTCGAGCGTCATCCGGGCGCTGATCGCCCGCGCCCTGGGTGCCGAACCCGGCATCGAGGTCGTGGCCAGCGTCGCCAACGGCGCACTTGCCGTCGAGACGCTGAGGCGGACACCCGCCGACGTGGTGCTGCTCGACGTCGAGATGCCGGTGATGGACGGGCTGACCGCACTGCCGCTGCTGCTGCAGGTCGACCCGATGGTGCGGATCATCGTGGCCTCGGCACTGACCACCGCCGGTGCCGCGATCGCCATCCGTGCCATCCAGGCCGGGGCGGCCGACTGCCTGCACAAACCGCAGGCCGGACGACAGGATGCCTTCGCGCAGGACCTCGTCGCCCGGGTGCTCGGCCTTGGCCAACGCGGCGTCCGTGGTCCCACCGCCCCGTCATCCATCGCTCAGCCAATCACGGCGGCGCCGATCACGCTCCGCCCCGCCGCCGCCCGCCGTCCACCGTTGCTGCTGGCCATCGGCAGCTCGACCGGCGGCCCCCAGGCGCTGTTCACACTGTTCGGAGGCCTGACCCGGCGGTTCAGGCAGCCGATCGTGGTCACCCAGCACATGCCGCCCTTGTTCACCCGCAGCCTGGCCGAGCACCTGGCGCGGATCGGCCATCGCCCCTGCGTCGAGGCCGAGGATGGCATGGAGCTGATGGCGGACCGCGTCCACATCGCCCCGGGTGACCGCCACATGCTGGTCGAAGCCACAGGCAGCCGGCTGGTCGCGCGCATCGTGCAGACGCCGCATGAGAACTCCTGCCGCCCCGCGGTGGACCCGATGCTGCGCAGCGCCACCGTCGCCTGCCAGGGCCGGGTCCTGACCGTCATCCTCACCGGCATGGGCCGTGACGGTGCCGCGGGGGCACGCTGCGTGGTCGAGGCCGGCGGCGCCGTTCTGGCGCAGGACGAGGCCAGCAGCGTGGTCTGGGGCATGCCGGGTGCCGTCGCCCGCGAGGGGCTTTGCCAGGCGGTGCTGCCGCTGGACCGACTGGCCAGCCGGATCAACGAGCTCATGCCGTGACGGGATACGACGCGATTGTCGCCGCCCTGAAGGCGCGCTCCGGCCTGTCGCTCGGCGCCGACAAGGCCTATCTGGTCGAGGCCCGGCTGGAGCCGATCCTGAAGCGGCGCGGCTTGTCGGGCCTGGTGATGCTGGCCGACCGGATGCGCACCGACGGGACGCTGGAACGCGAGGTGGTCGAGGCGATGACCACCAACGAGACCCTGTTCTTCCGCGACGGCAAGCCGTTCGACAACCTGCGCGACGTGGTGCTGCCGGCGCTGCATGCCGTCCGGCCCCGGGGCATGGCGCTGCGGATCTGGTCGGCGGCGGCCTCGACCGGCCAGGAAGCCTATTCGCTGGCGATGCTGGTGAGCGAGATGGGCTCCGCACTCGGCGGCCGCACCGTGGAGATCATCGGCACCGACATCGCCCGCGAACCGCTCGCCCGGGCCGGCCGCGGTCTTTACTCCCAGTTCGAGGTGCAGCGCGGCCTTCCGGCGCGGTTGCTGGCCAAGCACTTCACCCGGGAGGAGAACGGCTGGCAGATCAACCGCACGCTGCGCGACATGGTGCGGTTCCGGGAATGGAATCTCCTGGCCGACCTGTCCGGCCTTGGCCGCTTCGACGTGATCTTCTGCCGCAACGTGCTGATCTACTTCGACCAGCCGACCAAGAACCGCACGCTGGAGGCCATCTCTCGGCAGCTGGCACCCGACGGCGTGGTCTACCTGGGCGGCGCCGAGACCGTGCTCGGGTTGAACAGCGGCCTGTCGCCCGTCGCCACAGGACACGGCATCTTTCGGAAGAACCGCGTCACCGAGCCCCTTCCGGCGACCGCGCCGTGAACGTCGCATCCAGCCGCTGTCCAAGGTCGTCGCGCAGACTCACGCCCCTCCCATCCAGCGATGCGACGCCGCGAATGCCCAGGCTGTTGCAGAGGAACATCGCCTCAGCCTGATCCAACGCATCGCGGCCAAGGGAAGCGGCCCGCAGCAGGCGGGCATCGATCAGCACGCCGCGCATGATCCCGGGCAGCGCCCCGTCTCCCAGCGGCGGGGTCAGCAGCACACCATCCAGCAGCACGACGAGGTTGGCGCCGGTCGCTTCCGCAACGCGGTCCCGCGTGTTCAGCAGGATCGCATCGTCGGCACCGGCGCGCTCGGCCTCCCGGCGCGCCAGGACGTTGTCCAGGTAGCTCAGCGACTTGATCCCGCTCGATGCCGAGCGCTCGTTGCGGCGGGTCGCGACGGCGGTGATCATGCGTGCCGGACCGATCACGGACATCGATGGGGCCGCGGCGATCAGCAGCGTCGGCCGCATCGCCGCCGGGGTGGCCAGACCCCGCGGCGCCCGGCCGCGCGACAGCGTCACCCTCATGCTGCCATCGCGGAGCCCGTTCGCCGTCAGCACCTCCGCCATTGCCCGCCTCAGCGACGCATCGTCCGGCTCGATCGGGATGCCGAGCAGGGCGGCACCGGCGCGGAGGCGCCGCAGATGCGCCCCGCACCACAGCACTCGTCCCGCCCAGACCCGCATCGTCTCGAACACGCCGTCGCCCAGCGTGAGGCCGCGATCGTCCGCGCCGATGCAGGGCTCGGCGGCATCCAGGATCGCCCCGTCCAGCCACAGCCTCACCCGGACACCCCGCCCGTCAGGATCTCCAGCAGCGGCGACACCTTGTCCAGCATCTCGCGGTGCTCGTCCTCCGGCGTCGAGTCGGCGACGATGCCGCCGCCCGCCTGCGCGATCACCTGCCGGTCCGTGACCAGCAGCGTGCGGATGACCACGCTGCTGTCCATCGCACCGTCATGGCCGATCCAGACGACGGCGCCGCAATAGGGTCCGCGCGCCGACGCTTCCAGCCCGTCGATGAGCTCCATGGCGCGGATCTTTGGCGCCCCGGTGACGGAGCCGGCCGGGAAGCTGGCGCGCAGCAGCTCCGCGGGCCCCAGTCCGGGCAGCAGCTGCGCTGTCACCGCCGACACCAGGTGATGCAGGGTGGCGACGGTCTCCAGCGCCGCCAGCTGCGGCACCCGCACGCTGCCGATGGCGGCGACCCGGGACAGGTCGTTCCGCATCAGGTCGACGATCATCAGGTTCTCGGCCTGGTCCTTGGCGCTGGCCAGGAGGTCCCGCGCCGCCAGCGCGTCCGCCTCCGCGTCGGTCTCGCGTCGGCGGGTTCCCTTGATCGGGCGGCTTTCGACCACCCGGTCGGCACCCAGCTGGATGAACCGTTCCGGTGACGCGCTGCACAGGGCGCGGCCGCCTGGCCAGCCGATGAAGGCGGCGAACGGGGCCGGGTTGCGGCGGCGCAGCGCCAGGTACAAATCTACCGGATCGAGGCCGCGCGGACGAACGGTGGCGTGGCGCATGGTGAGGTTGACCTGGAACACGTCGCCGGCACGGATTGCCTCGATCCCCCGGTCCACCATGGCCCGGTAGGCGGCCGGAGACAGCTCCGGATGCCAGGCCGCCGCCGGCAGTGGTATCGGCGGGCGGGTGGGTTGCCGCAGCATCGCCCCGAACGTCGATGCGCGATCCGATGCACGCAGCGCCCGCGGGCCCGGCCGGCATTCCGGATCGCCGGTCGAGATCAGCCAGCAGCGCTGTTGCGCGCGGTCGAAGCCGAGCACGAGGTCAAACACGCCCAGCCACAGCGCCGGCAACGCCGGATCCTCCCCATGCCGGTGCGGTAGCCGCTCCAGATATGGCGCCAGGCCATATCCAAGCAGCCCCGCGACGCCCCCCATGAACGGCACCGGGCCGCGCCGCACCGGCCGACGCCAGCGTTCCAGCCGCTGCGCCAGCAGTTCGAACGGATCGGCCCGCACGACCACGCCATCCTCGCGCAGCACCCCGTCTCGCAGCTCCAGGATGCAAAACGGCTCGACGCACAGGTAGCTGAAGCGGCTCAGCGATCCGATCGGGCCGGCGCTGTCCAGCCAGACGAGGTTTGGGCGATGGCCGATGCGCCGAAATACGTCTTCCGGCGCCTCCCACGGGCGCTCGCGCACGAGCAGGCCCGACGTCGATCCCCGTTCCGTCACGCCCGGCTTAGGCGGCGGCAAGCCGCTCGCGGAACTCGTCGTCATCGATCAGCAGGTCGCGGTCATAGAGGATGGCATGGTCGTCTCCGGCCTCGGCCTGCAGGCACCGCACCTCGCGATAGCGGTGCCCGAACAGGTTACACAGGAACCAGAAGAACGTGTCGGGCATGGCGGCGCCGGCGAATAGCAGCGCTTTCGCCGGCGCCCGGGCAAACGCAAGGCTGGTCATCGCAGCCCCCATCACGCCTGCCACCACACGGGCGTCGCGCACCGCCGCGATCTGCTCGCGGAGGCTCAGCCCCTCGGTCCGCAGCACGTGAAAACCCGCCTCGGCCGCCAGTCGCTCCATGCGGGGCGGCTCCCTGAAATTGCGTCGCAGCCCGGGCGCCCGCGCGATAAACACGCGCTCGTGCCCGGCGCCGGTGGTGCCGTGCAGCAGGGGTTGGTGGCAGTCCCGCACCAGCGGCGACATGAAGGTGCCATGCACGGTCAGGCCCTCCACCAGGATCAGGCTGCGAAACGCAGCGGGCTCCAGCCCGGTCACGCGCACGCGGTCGTCGGGCATGCCGAGGCGGCGCAGGCTCCACTGCATCACCTCGCCGAGCTGCGGGTCGGTCACGTCGTGCACCAGCACGCCGGGCTCGACGGGCCCGAGCCTGTCCAGCACGAGATGCAGCATCGGCAGCATCTCCATCAGCCAGTGGCCGTAGTTGGCGGCGCCGCGCTTCTTCGCCAGCACGACCGGCGGGCCGGCTGCGGGAGCGAGGCCACGCCCCAGCGCGTGCCGGACCGAGGCGGCGGCCATCTCGATCTCGTCCGGGGCGTGCTGCGTCACGCTGGGGCGGTAGACCGCGCCGGCGCGGTCGAACACCAGCCCCTCGAAGGCCACGATCACGTCTTGGAGCAGCCAGGCCCGAACCGGGCGCGGCGCGAACCAGCGCTGGGCCTGGGCGCCGCAGGCGGCGGCGATGTCGGGGGGCATCCGGTCGGCGTGCAGGCGCTCGGGCGGGACGGTCGCGAACCCCGGCGATTCAACCTGCAGCAGCAGCGCTCCCGGGGGCGGATCGGTCATCTCCACCGGGGTCGCGGTGGTGTCACCGGATGGTGTCAGTCGTCCGCTCGCCGCGTGAGACGGGTCCGGTCAGTGCCCGGCGTTGTTGCCGGAGAAGTCGGGCGCCTGCAGCCCGGACGCTTCCAGCTGCTCGGCGAGCTCGGCCTTCAGGCGCTCGAGCCCGTCGGCGCTGAGGCCCTCGGCGCGGGCCACCAGCACCGCCTGCGTGTTGGAGGCGCGGAGCAGCCACCAGCCGTCCGGGGTGCGCACGCGCACGCCGTCGATGTCCGACACCTGGGCGCCGGACTTCGCCAGGCGGGCCGCCACCTCGGCGATCACGCCGAACTTGCGGGTGTCGTCGCAGTCGAAGCGCAGCTCGGGGGTGCTCACCGCCTGCGGCAGCCCGTCCCGCACATCGGACAGCGAGCAGTCCATGCGGGCGACGATGCCCAGCACGCGGACGGAGGCATACAGCGCGTCGTCGAAGCCGTACCAGCGGTCGGCGAAGAACACGTGGCCGGACA
>CAXUBN010000052.1:0-10651 GCA_964249255.1 uncultured Acetobacteraceae bacterium
GAGCAGCAGCAGCGCCGCGGCCGCGGCGCTGCTGCTGCTCTACGCCCGGCATGCGCGCCGCACGCCCGACCCGGCGCTCGCTCTCGGCTTGTTCCGCATCCGGGCGTTCCGCATCGGCGTGCTGGGCGGCCTGCTCGGCCGCATCGGGCTGAACGCCGTGGCGTTCCTGCTGCCGCTGATGCTGCAGCTGGCGTTCGGATGCAGCGCGGTCCAGTCCGGGCTGATCACCCTTCTGGCCGCGATCGGCGCCCTTCTGACCAAGACGGTGACCACGCGACTGCTGCGGGCGCTCGGCTTCGACCGGCTGCTGCCCGCCACCGCGCTGCTGGCGGCGGTCGCGGTCGCGGGCTTCGCCGCCGGCACCCGCCACACGCCGGTATGGGCGGCGGTCCCCTACGTGCTGGTGTTCGGGATGATCCGGTCGGTGCAGTTCAGCGGCAGCAACGCGCTGTCGTTCTCCGAGGTGCCGCGTCAGCGCCTCGGGCCCTGCGTCAGCCTGGCCGGGGTCGCCCAGCAGCTCGGCATGAGCTTCGGCGTGTCGCTGGGCGCGCTGATCCTGGGGCGGCTGGCGCTGCACGGCGTCGGGGAGGCGCAGGCGTTCCGCACTGCCTTCCTGCTGATGGCGCTGTTTCCGCTGGTCTCCGCCATCGGCTTCCTTCGCCTGCGGGCGGAGGACGGCGCCGCGGTCAGCCACCATCGCCGAGTGCGTGCCCCCGCATGACCGGGGCGCTCGCCTTCCGCCCGATCGCCGAGACCGCCCGGCTGATCGAGGGGGGCGCGCTGTCGCCGGTCGAGCTGGTGGAGGCGATGCTGGCGCGCATCGCGGCGCTGGACGGCACGCTGCACGGCTACCTGCTGGTGCTGGGCGAGCGCGCGCTGACGGAAGCGCGGACGGCCGAATGCCAGATCCGGGCCGGCCGCCACCGCGGCCCGCTGCACGGCATCCCGTTCGCGGTGAAGGACACCTTTTTCACCGCGGGCGTGCGCACCACCGCCGCCTCGCGCCTGCTGCAGGACCACGTGCCCGACCGCACCGCCACGGCCGTCGCGCGGCTGGAGGCGG
Source organism: uncultured Acetobacteraceae bacterium (assembly GCA_964249255.1). Taxonomy (GTDB): domain Bacteria; phylum Pseudomonadota; class Alphaproteobacteria; order Acetobacterales; family Acetobacteraceae; genus Lichenicola. Next base: position 1,064 of record CAXUBN010000052.1, read on the forward strand.
GGGGCGCCATCCTGCTCGGCAAGCTCAACACCTGGGAGTACGGCACCGGCACCGGCGCCGTGCATCACGACCTGCCGTTTCCCGCGGCGCGCAACCCGTGGGGGACCGACCGCTACACCGGGGGCTCCAGCTCCGGCTCCGGCGCCGCGCTGGCGGCCGGGCTGGCCAGCTTCACGCTGGGCTCCGACACCGGCGGCTCGATCCGGCTGCCCGCCGCCGCCTGCGGCGTGATGGGGTTGAAGCCGTCCTTCGGCCTGGTCGGCCGCGCCGGCATCCTGCCGAACTGCTGGTCGCTGGACGTGGCCGGCCCGCTCGCCCACACGGCGGAGGACCTGGCGCTGGTCATGGACGCGATCGCCGGCCACGATCCGGCCGATGCCGGCAGCATCGCCGTCCCGCCGGCCCGCCACCGCGCCGCGCTGGCGGGGGGCGTCGCCGGACTGCGCATCGGGCTGGTGCGCGACCCGGGCCTGCCGGTGGCGCCGGCGATCACCGAGAACATGCTGCGCCTGGCCCGTCACCTGGAGGCGGGGGGTGCCGAGATCGTCGAATTTGCGCTGCCGCAGCCTGTCGCCGCCTACCAGGCGGCCAGCAGCCTCATCAACTGGTCGGAGTCCTACGCCATCCACGAGCGCGACTTCCTCGAGCGCCACGCCCTGATGGGCCAGGCGTTGCGCGACAAGATGATGACCGGCTTCGGCGTGCGCGCGGTCGACTACCTCGCCGCCCAGCGGCAGCGGCGCCTGCTTGGCGACGAACTCGACCGCGCGATGCACGGCCTGGCCGCCCTGCTGCTGCCCTGCACCGCCATCACCGCGCCGCCTTTCGACAACGCCGACGCCGTGGTGGCGTTCACCCGCCAGGCCTTCGTGGCCCCGTTCAACATCTCCGGCCACCCGGCGCTGTCGGTGCCGACCGGCCACGACGCGGACGGCATGCCGACGGCGGCACAGTTGGTGGGCCAGCTCTTCGCCGAGCCGGCGCTGCTGGGCATCGCCGCCCGTTGCGAGACCCTGCTGCCCCCGCGCCGTCCCCCCTGTGCGGGTGCGATCCCGTCGTGACCGATCGGGTGGTGCCGATCCCCGTCTGGACCGACGAGGCCGTGGCCGCCCATGCGGCGCTGCACGGTTTGGAGATCCCGGATACCGCCTTCGCGGCCCGGCTGCGGGCGATGATGCAGAAGGCGGCCGACGTCGCCGCATCGCTGCCCCGTGACGCCGGCCGCGAGGACCAGCCCGCATTCGCCTTCGTGCCGGGTCCCAACCGATGATGACACCGGCGATGACGGCACCACGATACCTGCCGATCGGTCCCGGCGCCGCGGGCGGGATGCCGGCGCGGCTTGCCGCGGAGGCCGGGTCCCGGGTCCTCGTCGGGACCGGCCGCGGCCCGACCCATGCCGGGCTTGCAATCCGTGCCGGCTTCCGCCGGCTGGGGGGCGCTGCCGGCCCCCCGCCGGGGCCGGACCCGGCCGGGTCCGGCCCCGGCGGGGGATGCGGACGAGATCACGCGCCGCGACGCGCACCGGACCGGGACCAAGCCATGAGCGAGCTCGACATCTATGCCCGGCAGGGCTTCGCGCAGCGGGTCGGGATCGGCCGCCGCCCGGCGCTGGTGATCGTGGACTTCGTGGTGGGCTTCACCGATCCGGCCCATTTCGGCGGCGGCAACATCGGCGAGGCGATCGCCGCCACCGTCGACCTGCTGGCCCTTGCCCGCGCGCGCGCCTGGCCGGTCGCCCACACCCGCGTCGTCTACGCCGACGACGGCGCCGACGGCGGCGCGTTCGCGGCCAAGGTGCCGCCGCTGCTGACGCTGACCGAGCGCAGCCCGCTCAGCCAGATCGTGCCGGAGCTGGCCCCGCGGGACGGCGAGCTGGTCGTGCGCAAGACCCAGGCCTCCGCCTTCTTCGAGACCGGCCTGGCCGCCTGGCTGCGCTGGCGCGGCGCCGACACGCTGGCGGTCGCCGGCTGCACCACGTCCGGCTGCGTGCGCGCCACCGTGGTCGACGCGGTGAGCCACAACCTGCGCACGATCGTTGTCACCGACTGCGTCGGCGACCGGGCGATCGGCCCGCACCGGGCGAGCCTCTACGACATGGAACAGAAGTACGCCGACCTGATGACCGGCGCCGAGCTGCGGGCGGCCGCCTCAGCCCAGTAAGGCCAAGGGCCCTGCCCTTGGATCCCGCCAAAGGCTGAGCCTTTGGAAACCAATCGTTAAGAGATCGGATTCTCAAGGCTGGCCTTGAGCGGGTCCAGGGCAGAGCCCTGGCCTTCCCGAGGAGCCGTTTATCCGCGCTCCGAACAGTCGCGAACCAGCATGACGGGGACCGCCGGCCCGGATGCTACGACCGCTCGTGACCGCAGTCGCCGCGCGCCCGCCGGTTGGCGGGCCGGGCTCCGGTCCCGGCCGGATGGATCATGAACAGAACGCAGGTCATCGTCGCGGGGGCCGGTCCGACCGGCGCGGTCGCCGCCTGGGCCCTGGCCAGCGCCGGCGTCGACGTGATCCTGGTCGAGGCGCATCCCGATGCGCCCGAGGACATGCGGGCCTCGACCTTCCATCCGCCGACCCTGGAGATGCTGGAAGCGCTCGGGCTGCGCGAGGCGCTGGAAGCGCAGGGGCTGCGCGCGCCGGTCTACCAGTATCGCAACCGCGCCAGCGGCGAGGTGCTGTCGTTCGACCTGGGCGAGGTCGGCGACGTGCTGCGCTACCCGTACCGGCTGCAGTGCGAGCAGTTCAAGCTGTCCCGGCTGGTCGCTGGCCTGCTGGAGCGGCATCCGCACGGCCGGGTGCTTCACGGCCACCGCGTCACCGGGGTGGCGCAGGACGGCGCCGGCGTCACCGTCACCGCGGAGACGGGGGAGGGGGATGAGCGCGGGACCGTGCAGGTCCGGGCCGACTACCTGATCGCGGCCGACGGTGCCGGCTCGACGATCCGCAAGGCGGTCGGCATCCCGTTCGACGGGTTCACCTATCCGGAGAAGTTCCTGACCCTTTCCACCGCCTACCCGGCGGAACGACACTTCTCCGACCTCGCCAACGTCAGCTACATGGCCGACCGGCTCGAATGGTGCGTGCTGCTTCGGGTGCCGACGCTGTGGCGCGTGCTGGTGCCGGCGGCGGCCGACGATCCGGACGAGGCGCTGCGCTCGGACGAGAGGCGCCGGCAGGTCTTCACCGGGCTGTTCGGCGCGGACGGCGGGGAGGCCGACACCCACCACCGCACGGTGTATCGCGTGCACCAGCGCGTGGCCCGGACCTTCCGCCAGGACCGCGTGCTGCTGGCGGGGGATGCCGCGCACCTGAACAACCCGCTGGGCGGGCTCGGCATGAACTCCGGCATCCACGACGTGGTGAACCTTGCGGCCAAGCTGGTCCGGATCATCGGCGAGGGCGAGGATCCGGACCCGCTGCTCGACCGCTATGACCGGCAGCGCCGCACGGTGATGAACGAGTTCGTGCAGCGGCAGACCATCAGCAACAAGCGGGCGATGGAGGCCGGCACCGCCGAGGCGCAGCGGGAGGGCCAGGCGCGCCTGGCCGCGATCCTGGCCGATGGCGATGCGCGCCGGGACTACCTGCTGCAGCAATCCATGTATGCCAGCCTGCAGCAGGAGCGCGCGATCGCCTGACCGCGCGGGGATGCCCCGATGACCGATATCGCCGACACCGTCGAGACCGCCTACCGCACCGCGCCCGCCGACCGCGGCGCCTGGCTGCGGTCGCTCGACCTGCAGATGACGATCGACGGCCATCCCGCCCCGGCGCCGGACCGCCGCATCGTGGTCGATCCCGCGACCGAGGCCGATCTCGCCGGCTATCCGGAGGCCGGGAGCGACCATCTCGATCGGGCCGCGGCGGCGGCCAGGCGGGCCTTTCCGGGCTGGGCCGGGCGCGGCTGGGGGGATCGGGGCGAGGCGCTGCGGCGGTTCGCCGACCTGGTGGAGGCGCAGGCGACCACCCTGTCCTGGATCGTCGGCTGCGAGAGCGGCCGGCCGCTGCGGCGCGCCTGGTCGGAGGTGGCCATGACCGCGGACTACCTCCGCATCATCGCCGGATGCGCGCTGCCGGACCGCGCCTTCGACCGTCCCGGCGTGCGGGCGACGCTGGAGCACCGTCCGCTCGGCGTGGTCGGCGCCATCGCTCCCTGGAACGCGCCGGTGATCCTGGCCGCGGCCAAGATCGCCAACGCGCTGCTGGCCGGCAACACGCTGGTGCTGCGGCCGTCGCCCTTCACCCCGCTGTCGGCGCTCTTCCTGGGGATGCTGGGACGGGAAGCGTTCCCGCCCGGGGTGATGAACGTGATCACCGGCGATGCCGCGGTGGGTGCCGCGATGGTGGCGCACCGCGGCATCGCCAAGATCTCGTTCACCGGCTCGACCGCCACCGGCAAGCGGATCGCGGCCGCGGCGGCGCCGACTCTGAAGCGGCTCACGCTGGAGCTCGGCGGCAACGACGCCGCGATCGTGCTGCCGGACGCCGACCTCGAGGCGGTCGCAGACAGCGTGTTCGCGCTCTCGCTGGGCAATTGCGGGCATTTCTGCGCGGCGGTGAAGCGGCTCTACGTCCACCACGCCGTCCATGACGCGCTGGGCGCGGCCCTGGCCAGGCGGTGCGAGGGCGCGGTGCTGGGCGATGGTTTCGATCCCGCGACGACCATGGGCCCGGTCCAGAACCGGCCGCAGTTCGAGCGCGTCTGGGCGCTGTTCGACGAGGCCGCCGCCGCCGGGGCCCGGGTCCTCGCCGGCGGCGCGCGCGTCGCCGGACCCGGCCTGTTCATCCCGCCGACGGTGGTGGACGGGCTGGGCCACGGCGTCCGGCTGGTGGACGAGGAGCAGTTTGGGCCGGTGCTGCCGATGCTGCGCTTCCACGACGCGGAGGATGCGTTGCGCCTGGCCAACGACGGCGAGTACGGCCTCGGCGGATCGGTGTGGACCGCGGACCTCGACGCCGGCACGGCGCTGGCGCGACGTCTCGAGGTCGGAACGGCCTGGGTCAACCAGCATGGCGGCTTCACGGCGGCGCTGCCGATGGCGTTTGCCAAGCAGTCCGGCCTCGGCATCGACTATGCCGAGTACGGGGTCGGCGAGCATGCGCAGCGGATGCTGGTGAACGTGCGCCTGCCCTGAGGAGGCCCCAGGCGGGCATCGTGAGGAGGGTCCCATGACCGCGGGTGAAACGCTGGCGTCCGTCCGGGACAGGCTCTGGCAGATCGAGCTCGACATCTACCGCGCGCGCGGCAACGGCGACCTCGGCGTCTACGTCGACCAGGTCAGCGACAACCTGCTGGTCTGGCCGCCCTGGCGCGGCGCGCCGATGCGGGCCGCGGACCTGCGGCGGCAGGCCGAGGGTTTCGGCGGGACCGACCGGGAGGTGCTGACGCTGTTCCCGGTCGATCTCTCGATGGACGGGGACACGGCGATCCTGTTCTACCGCACGCACCGCTCCCGCCTGCCGGACGGCCGGCCCTGCGACGAGCACTTCCAGGTCGTGCATGTCTGGCTGGAGCGCGACGGGAGATGGCTCCTGCTCGGCGGCATGGCACGGCCCTGCGCCGCACCGGACGGCGGATGACTGTTCGCCACGTGGTCAAAACGAGTCCGATCGTTTCCCCGGCGCACCGGCCTGGCAATATGGCCGTGCCGAGCGGGGAAGGATGGGAACGGTGTTTCAGTGGTCGACGCCCATGCGGCGGTCCCGCCTTCTCGTCGGCACCGCCTGCCTGTCGGTCGGCTGCCTGACGATCGGCTGCATGACCTCCGTCGGCCTGGCGCAGACGGCGCCGACGCAGCCCTCCGCCAAGGACGCTCCGAATGGGAGCACGCCGTCCGCGACGACGAGCGCCAAGGCGCCGGCCGATGAGCTCGGCAACGAGAAGGTCGTGGTGACGTCGCGCAAGCGCTCGGAGGTGCTGCAGAAGATCCCGGTCGCGGTCGACGTGCTGTCGCACAAGGAGATCGTCGAGCAGGGCGTGCGCTCGCTGGCCGACGTCGCGGCGCTGACCCCCGGCGTCACGTTCGACCAGGGCATCTCCAGCGTCGACTCGCGGCCGGCGATCCGCGGCTTCTACGACGAGCGCGGGCGTCCCTCCGTCGCGGTGCTGATCGACGGCTACGACACCACCAGCGAGTCGATCGTCAGCGCCGGCGGCGGCTTCCCGGTCAATCTCAACCTCCTGGAGCTGCAGCGGATCGAGGTGGTCAAGGGGCCGCAATCGGCGCTCTACGGACGCAACGCGTTCGGCGGCGCCATCAACTACGTGACCGCCAAGCCGACGGCCGCGCCCAGCGGCGAGTTCAACGCCGAGATCGGGGACTACGGCGACTACAAGGCGTTCGGCACCTACAGCCAGGCCGTCAACGACAAGGTCTCGGTGCGCGCCTCGCTCGAGTCCGACGGCCTCGGCGGGTACTACAGCAACACGACGACGAACAAGACGCTCGGCGGCAACGACCAGCAGGGCGGCTCGCTCGACTGGCTGATCCAGCCGACCGACACGCTGACGATCCGCGTCTACACGGAGTTCGACCACGAGATCCAGCGGCAGCTGGCCGCCGTCGACATCCCCTCCAACGCGCTGCTCCCGAACCTGACGCCGGGCGGGCACGGCCTGTTCCCGGTGCCGCAGGTGGTGGGCACGCTGCAGGCGAACGGCTCCGAGGTGGCCTACACCGCCAACTATCCCGGCTCGCGGTCGACCAGCGTGCGCAACTCCATCAGCCTGGACGACGAGCTGCCCGGCGCCACCTTCTCGTCCCGGACCGGGTTCCAGACCCAGCACGTGCGCGTGACGCAGGACACGGACTACGAGGCGGCGGCCAACCCGCTCGCCTTCTTCGCCTTCGAGAACGAGCTGCAGGACTTCACCAGCGACACCACCCAGGTGCAACAGGAGCTCCGCCTGACCTCGCGCGGCAACTCGCGGCTGCAGTGGCTGACGGGACTTTACCTGTTCTACGAGGGCGCCACCGTGGGGGACGACACCCAGTACTACCTGGACCATCCCTCCTTCTTCTATCCGTTCACGCGGACGGCGCCGACGACGAGTGCTGCGATGAACCCGCCGACCTTCACCACGCGGGACACCTACCACGCCTCGGTGTACGGCTCGCTCGGCTACCGGATCCTGCCGAGGCTGACCGCGACGGCGGAGGTGCGGGTGGCCTACGAGGGGGTCGACGTGTCGCTGCCCAGCGTCAGCCGCACCGAGATCAGCCAGTATGCCGGCCCCGTCAAGCTCGGTCCGGGCGGGGTCCCGCTCGGGATCTCCACCGTCAGCGGCGACACGGTCAGCCGCTACGTCAACCCGAAGTTCGAGCTGGAATACGAGCTGTCGCCCAACATCAACCTGTACGGCAACATCTCCCGCGGTACCAAGCCGGCTGGCTACAGCCTGCTGAACATCTCGGGCGGGGGGCTCGCCGACCAGGCCTACAAGCAGGAGCGCGTCTGGGAATACGAGCTCGGCAGCAAGACGAGCTGGCTCGGCGGACGGCTGCAGGTCAGCGGCGACGTGTTCTTCAACGACTACCGCGACCAGCAGGTGCCGTACTCCGACACCACCCTCAACCCGCCCACGGTCGCCGTGACCAACGCCGGCACCGTCTACGGGATCGGGCAGGAGCTCGAGGTGCTGTATCGCCCGGTCCGCGGCCTGCTGCTGAACGTGGCCTACACCCACATCAACGAGTACTACGAGCACTACCTGAGCACGGTCGCCAGCGATCTCGAGTATGTCGGCGGCAACTTCAACGGCAAGAAGGTGCCCGACGTGCCGCCGCACGCGGTCACCGCGAGCGCCCGCTACGAGGTTCCCGTTTACCGGGACCTGAACGGGTTCGTGCAGGCCACGCTGCTCTACGAGTCGTCCCGCTTCGGCAACGACGATAACTCCTTCACGCTCGGCTCCTTCGTCGCGCCGCGGTTCCAGGTCGGCGTCGAGAACCGCCGCTACTCCCTGCTGATGTTCCTCAACAACCCGTTCAACGACCGCACCATCCAGAGCGCGATCGGCTACTTCGACCTGCACCGCGACTTCTACCCGACTGCGCTGGCCTTCCTGCCGCCGCCCCGCAGCTTCGGCGCGCGCTTCACCTATCATTTCTGATCTGGAACGGATCCGGTCATGGCCCCATCCGGCGAGCCGCACCTGCCAGACGATGATCGGGACCAGGATCGGGACCAGCTCGGGCCGGTCTGCGTGGACGATCTCGGCCGCATGCTCCTGGCGCTGCTGACGGAGCACTGGATCCTGCGGGATCGGTTCGCGATGCTGGAGACGCTGATGGTCGAGCGCGGCGCGCTGCGGCCGGGTGAGCTCGACGACGCCGTGCCGACGCCGGCGCAGGCGGCGGCCCTTGAGCAGCTGCGCGACCGGGTCGTGGGGGCGGTGATCGGCGCCCCGCTGGCGGCGACCGACACCGGCGTCGAGGCGATCCTGCGGCGCGCCGGGATGGCGCGGCCCGCCCCGGCCGCCTGGTCCGGAAGCGCCCGTGTCCGATTCCGGCTTGGACGCCCGGGTGACCCAGGGATAGGAGTCCGGTCCCACGGCATAGGCCTCGACCCCCACGAAGCCGGCCGCCGCCAGCTCCAGCACCCAGTCGGCCGCGCAGGCGGACGAGAAGAACGGCTCCGCGCGTCCCTCGGTATCCCAGTCGAGGATGGCGGCGTGGAACGGCGTCACGGCGTGGAACGGCGGCGGATCGGACAGCACGATGTCGCCGCCGGGCCTGAGGATCCGGAACATCTCCCGGAACAGCGCCCGGTTGGCGGCCAGCGGCAGCTCGTGGTGCAGGGCGAAGGTCACCACGGCGTCCTGGCTGTCCGGCAGTTCCCCGGTGTCGCGGGCAGCGTCGCACTGCCTGAGGCGCACGGGCAGGCCGGCGGCCTCGGCCGCCCGGTGCCCGTCCCGCAGCAGCAGCGCCGACAGGTCCGAGCCGGTCAGCTCGGCATCCGGAAACGCCGCATGCAGCGCGCGCAGGGTGGGGATCGGCCCGCAGCCGGGCTCGTAGATCCGCGCGTAGTGCTCCTTGGGCAGCTGCCGCACCACGTCGGCGCGATGCCGGCCGATGTCGCCCCCCACCGGCACGGCCGCGAAGCCGCCATGGCGGAAGATGAGCGGCACCACGTGCCGGCCGAGCGGGCCGTACAGGTCGTAGCCGTCCCACCCGCCGGGGCGCAGGTGCCATTCGGCGGCGTGGTAGTAGTCCGGCATGGCGAGGGACGGGTCCAGTTCGAGCAGCGCGGCCCCGTTCTTGCCGCCGTCGGCCGGCGCCGGCGATCCCGCGCCGAACGCGCCGCGGCGCTCCTCGATCGCCGGGATGCCCAGCTCGTAGATGCCGCGCGCGACGTGGCCCTGGCAGAATCGTTCGAGCCGGAACAGAGGGTCCCGTCGCGCCACCTCCCGCGCCCGGGTCACCGTCGCCAGCACGGCGCCCTCGCGTCCGGCCGCTTCCTCGTGCCACCGCGCGGCCAGCGCCGCACCCTCCGGCGTCGCGCCGAACCGTCGTCCGGCCGCCTCGCGCAGCGCGCTGGCGGCGAACCGCTGCCTCGATCCCAGCAGTTACAGCCCCGCCCGCGCCC
>CAXUBN010000053.1:0-10643 GCA_964249255.1 uncultured Acetobacteraceae bacterium
GGTGGTGGGCGCCGCGCGCGACCTCGACAAGGCGCGTGCGGCGCTGCCGGGGGCAGGCGCCGTCGAGCTGGTCGAGATGGACCTCACGTCGCTGAACAGCGTCCGTGCCTGCGCCGATGCGCTGGTGGCCGACGGCAGGCCGCTCGACCTCGTCGTCGCCAATGCCGGCGTGATGGCCACGCCGTTCGGCCGCACCGCCGAGGGCTTCGAGATGCAGTTCGGCACCAACCACCTCGGCCACTTCGTGCTGGTCAACAGGCTGGTGCCGCTGCTGCGGGGAGGCGGCCGCGTCGTCAGCCTGACCTCGGGCGGGCACCGCGTCGGCGACGTCGACCTTGACGACCCGAACTTCGAGCGCACGCCCTACAACCCGATGACCGCCTACGGCCGCTCCAAGACGGCGAACGTGCTGTTCGCGGTCGAGCTCGACCGCCGCCACCGCGACAAGGGCATCCGGGCGGCCGCGGTCCACCCGGGCACCATCGACACCCCCCTCAGCCGGCATCAGTCCCCCGAGGTGAAGGAGCGGATGATCGCGACGATCAACGCCAACCGGCCGGCCGGCGCGCCCGAGTTCCGCTACAAGAGCCTGGGCCAGGGCACGGCCACCTCGGTGTGGGCCGGCGTGGCGGCGGATGCGGACGAGGTCGGCGGACGCTACTGCGAGAACTGCCACGTCGCGGCCGTGGACGACACGCCCGGCTCGCGCGTCGGCGTGCGCTCCTACGCCCTCGACCCGGAGCGCGCGCGGGCGGTCTGGGCCCTGAGCGAGGGGCTGGTCGGGGAACGGTTCTAGGGGCGGCTGCCCGGAGGAGGATCCCCGACCCGGGACACCGCCAGGCGGTGTCCCGATCAGGTCGTTGGTGCCCAGGAGAAGACTCGAACTTCCACGACCTTGCGGCCACAGATACCTGAAACCTGCGCGTCTACCAATTCCGCCACCTGGGCCCAGGGGACAACCGCGGCGACCGGCGCCGCGGGTGGTGGGGGTGACGTAACGGGGCGACCTCTCCGCGTCAACTGCCTGGCGTCAACCGCCGTCGCGCCCCGGCGTTGCTTGGGCATCGCTCCGGCGACCGCCCCATCACCTCCCCCAAGGATCCTGTTCAATGGCAACGCGCAGCGTGGCGACCGTGTTCGGTGGCTCCGGCTTTCTCGGCCGCTACATCGTGCGGCGGCTGGCCGCCGACGGCTACGTGGTGCGGGTCGCGGTGCGCCGCACCGCGCGCGCTAACGAGCTGCGCTCCATGGGCAACGTGTCGCAGGTCGTGCCGCTGTACTGCTCGCTCGCCGACGAGGCCACGGTCGCCCGCGCCGTGGAGGGGGCCGACGTGGTGGTGAACCTGGTCGGCATCCTGGCCGAGGCGCGCCGCGGCGACTTCGAGCGGCTGCATGTGGAGGGTCCCGGCCGGATCGCCCGCCTGGCCTCCATCTCCGGCGTCACCCGCCTGGTGCAGATGTCGGCGATCGGTGCCGCATCCGACAGCCCGGCCGCCTATGGGCGCAGCAAGGCCGGCGGCGAGGAGGCGGTCGCCGCCGCCTTTCCCGATGCGGTCGTGCTTCGCCCGTCGCTGGTGTTCGGGCCCGAGGACGAGTTCTTCAACCGGTTCGGAGGGCTCGCCCGGATCTCCCCGGTGATGCCGGTGTTCAGCGGCGACACGCGGATGCAGCCGGTCTATGTCGGCGACGTCGCCGACGCGGTGCGGGCGGTGGTGGCACCCGGCGCGCCCACCGGCCGGGTGTTCGAGCTGGGCGGCCCCCGGGTCTGGACCTTCCGCGAGCTGCTGGGCTGGATGCTCGCCGAGATGCACCGGAAGCGGCCGCTGATCGCGGTGCCGCCGGCGCTGGCGCGGCTGCAGGCGGCGATCCTGGAGCACGTCCCCGGCAAGCCGCTGACCCGGGACCAGCTGCTGATGCTGTCGCGCGACAACGTGGTGTCCCCCGGCGCCGCCGGGCTGCAGGCGCTGGGCATCGTGCCGACCGCCGTCGAGATGGTGGTGCCGTCGTATCTTGCGCGTTATCGTCCGGGTGGCGGCCGAAAGAGCCTGCCGGCGTAGCTCGCCACCTCCCGAAGTTGCCGAAAGGCCCGTTTCGGCCCGACCTATCGCCACATTGCACCATCGTCCTTCCGATCCCGTGACAGAATCTTGAGACAGGTCAGTAGGGCTGTCTTTTAACCTCCGCACCCGGTCCGTAATCATGACGCACGCCGCAACATAAGCGGCCGAGGCGAGGGACGGGCCGATGGCAGACCGCATGCTGCAGTTCGTGAACGTGCAGCAGCGGCAGCCCGAGAAGCGCGGCGCTCCCGACCGCCGCCAGGATTTCGGCGAGATCTACCGCGACTTCGACATCGGCCAGGCCGAAACCCAGTCCGGCCGCTGCTCGCAGTGCGGGGTGCCGTTCTGCTCGGTGCACTGCCCGCTGTCGAACAACATCCCGGACTGGCTGAAGCTCACCGCCGAGGGCCGCCTCGCCGAGGCCTACGAGGTCAGCTCGGCCACCAACAACTTCCCCGAGATCTGCGGCCGCATCTGCCCGCAGGATCGGTTGTGCGAGGGCAACTGCGTCATCGAGAAGGGCTTCGAGAGCGTCACCATCGGCGCGGTCGAGCGCTTCGTCACCGACAATGCGTGGGAGCAGGGCTGGGTCAGGCCGATCCGCCCGACGACCGAGCGCGACCGCTCCGTCGGCATCGTCGGCGCCGGCCCCGGCGGGTTGGCGGCGGCCGAGCAGCTGCGCCGCCGCGGCTACCGCGTGCACGTCTATGACCGGCACGACCGCGTCGGGGGCCTGATGATCTACGGCATCCCGGGCTTCAAGCTGGAAAAGGACATCGTGCTGCGCCGCCATGCGCTGATGGAGCAGGGCGGCATCGTGTTCCACCTCGGTCGCGGCATCGGCGCCGTCGACACCGAGGGCGAGATCGCGTTCTCGACCCTGCGCACGCGACATGACGCGGTGCTGGTCGCCACCGGCGTCTACGAGAGTCGCGCCCTGGGCGGCCCCGGCTCCGGCCTGCCCGGCATCGTGAAGGCGATCGACTACCTGACCACCTCCAACCGCCTGTCGCTGGGCGACGCGGTGCCGGCGTTCGACAGCGGCGCCCTGGATGCCCGGAACAGGCACGTGGTCGTCATCGGCGGCGGCGACACCGCGATGGACTGCGTGCGCACCGCCATCCGCCAGGGGGCCGCGTCGGTGAAGTGCCTGTACCGGCGCGACCGCGCCAACATGCCGGGCTCGTTGCGCGAGGTGAAGAACGCCGAGGAGGAGGGCGTCGAGTTCGTGTGGCTGGCCGCCCCCGAGGCGTTCGAGGGCGACGACCACGTGACCGCCGTGCGCGCCGTGCGCATGCGGCTCGGCCTCGCCGACGCCACCGGCCGGCAGTCGGTGGACCCGGTGGAGAACAGCAACTTCACCCTGCCGGCCGACCTGGTGATCAAGGCGCTGGGCTTCGATCCCGAGCCGCTGCCGACCCTGTGGGGCGAGCCCGACCTGGCGGTGTCGCGTTGGGGCACGCTCAAGGTCGGCCAGACCAGCTTCATGAGCAGCCTGCCCGGCGTGTTCGGCGCCGGCGACATCGTGCGCGGCGCCAGCCTGGTGGTGTGGGCGATCCGCGACGGTCGCGACGCCGCCGAGCAGATCCACGGTTGGCTGGAGCGCCAGCCGGCTGAGGCTCCCCTGCAGGTCGCCGCCGAATGACCTCCTGCATTGTGAGCATCCCCATCCTTGCGGCGGCGATGACGGTCGGCATCACTGCCGCATGGGGGCAGCCGGCCGTTCCGCAGCCGGACCCGGCAAGGGTGGTCGCGGCTCGGCAGCTGGTCCAGGACACGGGCGGCGGAGCGCGCGCCGAACAGGTGATGAGCATGATGCGCGGCCTGTTCATGACCATGCTGAAGAACAAGGCGCGGCAGCCTGACCAGGCCGGCCAGGTCATCGATGAGATCCTGCTGCTGGCGGTCCGGCAACACCTGCCGGAGCTGCAGGACCAGATCGCCGCCCTCTACGCCACCGACATGTCCCTGGCCGACCTCCAGGCGCTCGATGGCTTCTACCGCTCGCCGTTGGGTCGGCGCTCGCTCGACGTCCAGCAGAGGATCCTGGGTCAGATGCTGCCGGTCACGGTCGCCTTGGCGCAGCGGATCGTTCCGGACATATTGAAGGCCAGGGCGGACGCGCTGCGTCATCGGGGAGTGTCACTATGACCGACGCGCGCGAGACCGGACCGGACTTCGTCGCCGCCTGGGACGCCAACGTCGCGGTGCTCCGCGACAGCTACGATCCCTCCATGGAGCACGACGCCTGCGGCGTCGGCCTGGTCGCGGCGCTGGACGGCAAGCGGCGGCGCGACATCGTCGAGGCCGGCATCGCGGCACTCCGTGCGGTGTGGCACCGCGGCGCGGTCGATGCCGACGGCAAGACCGGCGACGGTGCCGGCATCCACCTCGAGATCCCCCAGGACTTCTTCGCCGACGCGATCGGGCGTGCCGGCAACAAGACCGACGGCGGGCTGATCGCGGTGGGCCAGGTGTTCCTGCCCAAGACCGACCTCGGCGCGCAGGAGCGTTGCCGGCAGATCGTCGAGAGCGAGATCCTGCATTTCGGCTACGCCATCTACGGCTGGCGCCAGGTGCCGATCGACACCGCGTGCATCGGCGAGAAGGCCAACGCCACCCGGCCCGAGATCGAGCAGATCATGATCCGCAACCAGCGCGGATCGGCCGAGGCGGCGTTTGAGCGGGATCTCTACGTGATCCGCCGGCGCATCGAGAAGACCGTGATCGCCGCCCAGGTCGGCGAGTTCTACATCTGCTCGCTGTCCTGCCGGTCGCTGATCTACAAGGGCATGTTCCTGGCCGAGAACCTGACCGACTTCTATCCCGACCTGCTCGACCCGCGCTTCGTCAGCCGGTTCGCGATCTACCACCAGCGCTACTCGACCAACACCTTCCCCACCTGGAAGCTGGCGCAGCCGTTCCGCAAGCTCGCCCACAACGGCGAGATCAACACGGTGTCGGGCAACACCAACTGGATGCGCAGCCACGAGACCCGGCTCGCCGATCCGCTGCTCGACCCGTTCATGGACGACATCAAGCCGGTGATCCAGGTCGGCGGCTCCGACACCGCCACGCTGGACAACGTGTTCGAGCTGCTGTGCTTCGCCGGCCGTGACGCGCCGATGGCCAAGGCGCTGCTGGTGCCGGCCGCCGTCCCGCCCGGCAGCGGCATGAAGCCCGCCCACGAGGCGATGTTCCGCTACTGCAACGCCGTGATGGAGCCGTGGGACGGCCCGGCCGCGATCTGCGGCACCGACGGCCGCTGGGTGATCGCCGGCCTCGACCGCAACGGGTTGCGCCCGTTGCGCTACACCGTGACCACGGGCGGGATGCTGGTGGTCGGCTCCGAGACCGGCATGGTCAAGATCGCCGAGGCCGACATCGAGCACCGTGGCCGGCTCGGCCCGGGCGAGACGGTGGCGCTCGACCTCGACGAGGGCCGGCTCTATGGCGCGGGCGAGCTGCTCGACCTGCTGTCGGCGCGGCAGGACTTCGAGGGCTGGGTCGGACGCATCAGGCGGATCGACCGCATCGTTCGCGCCGACGCGGTGGAGCCCACCTGCTGGAGCGGCGAGGAGCTGCGCCGCCGTCAGAGCGCCGTCGGCACCACGCTGGAGGAGCTCGAGGTCATCCTCCACCCGATGGTGGCCGAGGGCGCGGAGGCGATCGGCAGCATGGGCGACGACACCCCGCTGGCCGTGCTGTCCGAGCACTACCGCGGCCTTTCGCACTACTTCCGCCAGGCCTTCAGCCAGGTCACCAACCCGCCGATCGACAGCCTGCGCGAGACCCGGGTGATGAGCCTGGCCACCCGGCTCGGCAACCTCGGCAACGTGCTGGACGAGACCGCCGGCCAGTGCGAGCTGCTGCAGCTCGACAGCCCGGTGCTCACCACCGGCGAGCACCAGGCGCTACTGGAGTTCCTGGGCACGAGTGCGGCCGTGATCGACTGCACCTTTCCGGTCGCCGCCGGCGAGGGTGGGCTGCGCGAGGCGCTGGGGCGCATCCGCCGCGAGGCCGAGGAGCGGGTGCGGGAGGGCTGCACCCACCTGTTCCTGACCGACGAGCACCAGGGCCCAGCCAACGCCTTCATCCCGATG
Organism: uncultured Acetobacteraceae bacterium; assembly: GCA_964249255.1. Lineage (GTDB taxonomy): Bacteria > Pseudomonadota > Alphaproteobacteria > Acetobacterales > Acetobacteraceae > Lichenicola. Next base: position 6,164 of record CAXUBN010000053.1, read on the forward strand.
ATCCTGGCCACGGCGGCGGTGCACACCCACCTGGTCAACACCTCGCTGCGCACCTTCACCAGCCTCAACGTCCGCACCGCCGAATGCCTGGACGTCCACGCGATCGCCGTCACCATCGGCGCCGGCGCCACCACGGTGAACGCCTACCTGGCGCAGGAAAGCATCGCCGACCGGCAGCGTCGCGGCCTGTTCGGCGACATGTCGCTCCGCACCGCGGTCGAGCGCTACCGCAAGGCGGTCGACAAGGGGCTGCTCAAGGTGATGTCCAAGATGGGCATCTCGGTGATCGCCTCCTATCGCGGCGGCTACAACTTCGAGGCGATCGGCTTGTCGCGCGGCCTGGTGGCCGAGTTCTTCCCCGGCATGCCGTCGCGCATCTCCGGCATCGGCCTGTCCGGCCTGGCCCGCAACGTGCTGGGCTTCCACGAGCGCGCCTGGAACCGGGACGTGGTGACGCTGCCCGTGGGCGGCCTCTACAAGCTGCGCCGCAAGGGCGAGGTGCACGCCTTCGACGGCGGCCTGATCCACACCCTGCAGGCGGCCTGCGCCAGCGACAGCTTCACCACCTATCGCCGCTATGCCGACGCCGTGCGCCGGCTGCCGCCGGTGGCGCTGCGCGACCTGCTCGACTTCCGCGGCGGCCGCGTCGCCATCCCGGTCGAGGACGTCGAGAGCATCACCGCCATCAGGAAGCGCCTGCTCGCACCCGGCATCTCGCTGGGGGCGCTGAGCCCGGAGGCGCACGAAACGCTGTCGATCGCCATGAACCGCATCGGCGCCAGGTCGGACTCCGGCGAGGGCGGCGAGGACCCGGCCCGCTCGAGGCCGCGCCCCAACGGCGACAACGCGTCGTCGGCGATCAAGCAGGTCGGCTCCGGCCGCTTCGGCGTCACCGCCCAGTACCTGAACGACTGCCGCGAGATCGAGATCAAGATGGCCCAGGGCGCCAAGCCCGGCGAGGGCGGCCAGCTCCCCGGCTTCAAGGTCACCGGCCTGATCGCCAAGCTCCGCCACTCGACCCCGGGCGTCACCCTGATCTCGCCGCCGCCGCATCACGACATCTACTCGATCGAGGACCTGGCCCAGCTCATCTACGACCTGAAGCAGATCAACCCGGACGCCACGGTCACCGTGAAGCTGGTGGCCCGCTCGGGCATCGGCACCATCGCCGCCGGCGTCGCCAAGGCCAAGGCCGACTGCATCCTGATCTCGGGCCACAGCGGCGGCACCGGCGCGTCCCCGCAGACCTCGGTCAAGTACGCCGGCCTGCCCTGGGAGATGGGGCTGGCCGAGGCGCATCAGGTGCTGATGCTGAACCGGCTGCGCCACCGCGTGCGGCTGCGCACCGACGGCGGCCTCAAGACCGGCCGCGACGTGGTGATCGCCGCCATGCTGGGTGCGGAGGAGTTCGGCATCGGCACCGCAAGCCTGGTCGCCATGGGCTGCATCATGGTCCGCCAGTGCCACAGCAACACCTGCCCGGTCGGCGTCTGCACCCAGGACGAGACCCTGCGGGAGAAGTTCGACGGCACCCCGGAGAAGGTGATCAACCTGTTCTCCTTCATCGCCGAGGACGTGCGCAACATCCTGGCCGAGCTCGGCGTGCGCACGCTGAACGAGATCGTCGGCCGCACCGACCTCCTGCACCAGGTCAGTCGCGGCGCCGACTACCTGGACGACCTCGACCTCAACCCGCTGCTGGCCCAGGCCGACCCCGGCCCGCACGCCCGCTACTGCACCCGCGAGGGCCGCAACGAGGTGCCCGACACGCTGGACGCGCGGATGATCGTCGACGCCCGCCCGCTGTTCGAGCACGGCGAGAAGATGCAGTTGCACTACAACGTTCAAAATACCCACCGCGCCATCGGCACCGCGATCTCGAGCCGCATCGTGCGCCGCTTCGGCCAGTCGAGCCTGGCGCCGGGCCACCTCACCGTCCGCCTGCGCGGCTCGGCCGGGCAGTCGCTGGGCGCATTCGCGGTACGCGGGCTCAAGCTCGACGTGATCGGCGATGCCAACGACTACGTCGGCAAGGGGTTGTCGGGGGCCACGATCGTGGTCCGCCCGCCGCCCTCGTCGCAGCTCCCCAGCAACCACAACGCCATCATCGGCAACACGGTGCTGTATGGCGCCACCGCCGGCACGCTCTACGCCGCCGGCCAGGCGGGCGAGCGCTTCGCGGTGCGCAACTCGGGCGCCACGGCCGTCGTCGAGGGCTGCGGCTCGAACGGCTGCGAGTACATGACCGGCGGCACCGTGGTCGTGCTGGGCCCGGTCGGCGACAACTTCGGCGCCGGCTTCACCGGCGGCATGGCCTTCGTCTACGACGACGCCGACGACTTCCCGCTGCGCGTCAACCCGGACACGCTCACCTGGAGCCGCGTCACCGAGGCCCGCTGGCACGACGAGCTGCTGCGCCTGGTCGGCACCCACGCCAGCGAGACCGGCAGCCGCCACGCCGCCCTGCTGCTGCACGAGTGGACCAAGGCGCTGCCCCGCTTCTGGCACGTCGTGCCGAAGGAGTATGCGAAGCATCTGGCGGCGCCCGTGGCGGAGAAGACGGCGCTCGTCGGGTAGGGGAGGGCGGACGCCGAGCGCTTCGGTCGTCGCGATCCTGGGTCACCCGGCGCGGGGCGGTGCGTCAGCCCACGATGGTGAAGGCGCTGGTGGCGACCACTTGGTCGTCGACCACGGTCTCCACCGTGTAGCGGCCGACACCGAATGGTTCCGCCGCCCGCTCCGTATGAAGGGTGAACGGCGTGCTGATGAAATTTAGGCGCCTCATCGGCGTGGCCGACACCAACTTGCCGTCGCGATACCAGCGCCATTCACAATCATGCATCCCACCATCCGTCCTCGGATCGTTCCACGTGAAGTCGACCATCTGGATGATGCGGTCATTCAGGTGAAAGGTGCTGGTCATGCCCCGTCGTCCGGTCGACAGCTCGGCGCCGCTCATCAGCGACGCGTCGGTCACCTTGATCGTGGAACCGCCGGTCCTAGAGCTGCAGGCGGCGCACGCCGCCAAGCATGCCGCGGCGAGATATGCGCATCCCAACCTCATCTGATCGACCCTTCACCTCGTTGTCGGAAGGGTTCACGCAAGGTCCAGGCATTGTCAACGACATCCACCATGCCGCCCCGGATCGTTACTTGAGAAGATCGGGACTTGGGGACGGACGTTGCGAGACCGGCATGCCGATCGTTCCGGTATGACGATGTCTGTCACGTCCCGGCAGCGTCATCCGTTCGACCATCGCCGAAACCGCCGCCTGCCCAGCACAAACACGGCCAGCATTATCATCATCAGGCCCATACAGATGAACATCGTGAGTGTCGACAGGGACCAGAGCCTCGAGAGCGTGCCGGTGGTGTAAACGACGTGATGGTATCCCTTTCTCCAGACCTGGACGGCATAAATCTGCCCTTTCCCGGGAATCGGTGCCCGGGGCGCCGCAACGAACCTCAACTTCAGCCAGCCATGGATTACGCAGACGGGAGGGTCCACCGCGGCCTACCCATATACTGCCAGTCGCACCACCTTTTTCCGATCGGGTCGTTTCCGATCGGGCCCGATCGCATCGGGCCTGCCCACCGCGCTCACGACCGTGGGATGGGCGAGCCGTGGACAGAAACGCTTCCGGATCGGGAAACGGCGAGTCTTCCCGCCACCCGGGTCCGTCCGCCTTCCCATCCGGCCTGCGGATGACGATGCAGGACGATCCGCATCAACAGGCTACTACCCCAGCTTGGTCTTCACCAGCGCGGCCATGTCGCCGACGTTCTTGAGCCCATCCACCTCGCGCGAGCGCAGCTTGATGCCGAAGCGCTGCTCGACGCCCAGGATGATCGTCACCATCCGCACCGAGTCCCAGTCGGCGACGTCCTTGGCCGTGGTCTGCGGCGTCAGCGTGATGCTGTCGTCGCCGAACACCTCGTGGAACACCTCGGTGAGGCCCTCGTAGATCTCCGCATCCGTCGCCACCGCGTCATCCCTCCACGAATCCCTTCCCACCGCCGGGTTCAGCCGGCCTGCACGACCTCCATGTAGCCGACCGGCGGCTCGAAGTCATGCAGCGCCAGTCGCGCCACCGAGCCGCCGTCCGGCAGCGCCTGCTGTCCGGTGAAGCCCAGCCGCGCGTAGTGCTCGGCGACCATCCCGTTCTTCGCGGTGGGCACGTACTCGCCGACCAGCGTCCCGGCACCCAGCGCGCGCGCCTCGGCCACGACCAGCGCCAGCGTCGCCTCCTCGACGCCCCGGCCCAGCACCCGGCAGGACATCAGCCAGGTGTCGATGCGGCAGTCCCCATCCGGCCCCATCCGGCCGATCACGATCGAGATGATGCCGTTGTCGCCGAACCGGTCCGTGAGCCGCAGCTGCAGCCCAAAGGCGCCCGGATCGGCCATCACCGCCAGCACCCCCTCCTCGGTGTAGCGGCGCGTGGTCAGGTTGAACTGGTTGGTCTTGTTGATCAGCTGC
>CAXUBN010000054.1:0-10641 GCA_964249255.1 uncultured Acetobacteraceae bacterium
GTCCAGGATACCGCGACGGTCTCGCCTCCCGCCGCCGAGACCGCCCCGGCGCGGCCGGCCTCCGCGGCGCTGCCGGACGGGCGGTCGGCCAGCCCGCTGGTCCGGCGCATCGCCGAGATCAAGGGGATCGATCTCGGGCGCATCAAGGGGTCCGGCGCCCGCGGCAAGATCATGAAGGCGGATCTCGGCCTGCCGGAGCTGGGCCCTGCGAGGCCCCCTGCCCCGGTCGCGTCCGCACCGGCTGCCTCCGCACCGGCCGCACCCGTCTATCCGCCGCCCGACCGCATCCCGCACGAGGCGGTCCGGCTGTCGGGCATGCGCCGGACGATCGCGGCCCGGCTGACCGAGGCCAAGCAGACGATCCCGCACTTCTACCTGACCGTCGACGTCAGGCTGGACGCGTTGCTGGCGCTGCGGCGCGACCTCAACGCGGCGGACGACGGCGCCAAGCTCAAGCTGTCGGTCAACGATTTCCTGATCAAGGCACTGGCGCTGGCGCTGGAGCAGGTGCCCGACGCCAACGTGCAGTTCGGCGGCGACCAGCTCTACCGTTTCCGCCGGGTGGACATCGCCATGGCGGTGGCGATCCCGGGCGGCCTGATCACGCCGATCCTGGTCGACGCCGCCAACAAGCGCCTGTCCCGGCTGGCCGCCGAGGCGCGGGACCTGGCCGCCCGGGCGCGGGCCGGGCAGCTGGCGCCGGAGGAATACGCCGGCGGCACCGCCTCGCTGTCCAACCTCGGCATGTTCGGGATGGCGTCGATCACGCCGATCCTGAGCCCGCCGCAGGCCCTGATCCTGGGCGTCGGCGCCGGCGTGGAGAAGCCCTGGGTGACCGGCGGCGCGCTCGGGGTCGCCACGGTCATGACGGCGACGGGCAGCTTCGACCATCGCGCCATCGACGGGGCGGTGGGGGCGGAGTTCATGCGCGCCTTCAAGGGGCTGGTCGAGCGGCCGCTCGACATCCTGACGTAGCGGCGCCTCGCCACGACGGCGATAATCAATCAACTCGAAGAGGGAATGCTTCAATGGACAGCGTAGAGCCCATCATCAAGCCGAAGTTCCACCACGTCACCATGAAGACCAGCCGCCTCGACGAGATGGTGGCATGGTATGCGGTCGTGGTCGGCGCCAGGGTGACCTTCAAGGACCAGTTCAACGCCTGGACCTCCAACGACGAGGCCAATCACCGGGTGGCCTTCCTGGCGGCGCCCGGCCTGGGCCCGGACCAGGACAAGAGCCTCCACACCGGGATGCATCACAGCGCCTTCGAGTACGACACGTTCGACGACCTGATGACGTCCTACCGGCGCATGGCGGATGCCGGCATCGTCCCGGCCTTCTGCCTGGACCACGGCCTGACGATCTCGCTCTACTACAAGGATCCGGAAGGCAACTTCGTGGAGCTGCAGAGCGACAACTTCGGCGACTGGAAGCTGTCGACCGACTTCATGCGGACCTCCACGGACTTCCAGAGCAACCCCACCGGCACCTTCTTCGACCCGGAGAAGGTCTACCAGGCGCACAAGTCCTCGGGCCTGGCGTTCAAGGACCTGCAGGCCGCGGTGCGGGCCGGCGACTACATGCCGGATGCGATCCCCGACATGGGGCTGCCGCCGCAGGATCCGGAAACCGTCGCGAGCGGCATCTGAACCGACGGGAGCAGGGACGGTCGATGACCATTGATGGAACCGCGGCCGGCCCTGCACCCGGCGTCCGCGACGCGATCGCCGCCCTGGTGGCGGAGCATGCCTGGTTGATCGACCATGGGCAGGCGGATCGCACCGCCGAGCTGTTCACCGAGGATGGGCGGTTGCTCGGGTTGGGGCCGGACCTGGTCGGGCTGGACGCCATCCGGGCATGGGGCGTCTCGCGCGCGGCGATACGTGAGCGGACCTCGCGGCACGTCTGCACCAACCTCCGCCTGGTGCCGGTCTCCGCCGACGAGATCCACGGCACCGTAATCCTGACCGTGTATCGGTATGATGGCCCCGATCCGGGCGACACGAGGCCGTTCATGGTGGGCGACTACGACGACATCTACCGCCGCGGTGCCGACGGCGCATGGCGGTTCGCGCAGCGGCGGATCACGCCGTCGTTCAAGATCGGCTGACCGGACCCGCACGGGACCCTGCTGGCCAGCCGCGGCATTCCCAGGGGAACGTCCGGTACCGCCGAGCAATGGCGCAGGATTCCGGATCTAGGCCAGGATGGGCTCTTGTGATCCGCTGGCGATGATCAGCCCGGAGGGCCGTCCGTTGGCCCTGGGATCGGGTGCGGGATGCGACCGAAGGTCGCCCGTTCCATCGCGGGCGTTTGACAGCCGCACGGCCCTTGGCCGAGATCCTTGCTCGTCACGTCCAGGAACCTTGCCATGCCCGTGCTGACCCGCCCCGAGGGCACGCTTCCGGGAGATGTCCGGCTGAGCCGGCGGGGGGTCCTCGGCGCGGGGACCTTCGCCGTGGGCTACGCCGCCTTCGCCCTGTCCGCCGAGGCCGAGCCCATCGTCACCGACGGGCATGGCTTGGTCACCGCCGAGGCGTCCGTGCCCGATGGCGACATCCGGCTCCCGGCCTACGTGGCGCGCCCCGCGGCGGCGGGCCGCCATCCGGCAGTGGTCGTGATCAACGAGGTGTTCGGCGTGCACGCCTACATCCAGGACGTTTGCCGCCGCCTGGCCAAGCTGGGCTACGTGGCGATCGCGCCTCAGTTCTTCGTGCGCTCCGATCCCGACAACGGCCTGACCAGGCTCACCGACTTCGACGCGATCAAGACGATCGTGGCGCAGGCCAGGGTGGCGCAGGTGATGGGCGACCTGCGCGCCACCCTGGCCTGGCTGAGGACGCAGCCCGATGTAGATGCCGGACGCCTGGCGGCGATCGGCTTCTGCTGGGGCGGCGGCCAGATCTGGGAGGCGTCGGCGAGCGTATCCGGCCTCAGGGCTGCGGCCGCCTGGTATGGCCAGGTCGCCCCGCCCGCCTCGGGGACCTCCGCGTCGGATCCCGACCGGCACTGGCCGGTGCAGCAGGCGGCACAGATGAGCGTCCCGGTGATCGGCCTTTACGGCGGCCAGGACAAGGGTATCCCCACCGCCAGCGTCGACGCCATGCGCGACGCCCTTCTCAAGGCGGGCAAGCGGGGCTTCGAGCTGCACACCTATCCGGAGGCCCAGCACGGCTTCCACGCCGACTACCGCTCCTCCTTCGATCCGGCCGCCGCCAAGGACGCCTGGGCGCGCATGCTGGCGTTCTTCACCACCCATGGCGTCGGACCCGCCGCCTAGGCCCAATCCCGAGGTGAGGCGGGTCGGGTCCGGGCGATCTGATCAAGGGATCGCAGGCGATTTCAAGCGGCCTGCCTGATCGAGGCCATCCGGGAAGATGGCGCGTTCTTCCCCCCGATCCCTCGTGGTCTCGACGCCGTGGACCGGCACGTACGGCGGCCCCGCGTTCGACCTGACCGCGACCGTGCGAGGGTCACCGGGTTGATCGTGCATGCGCTGCGGCGAGGTGAGAACAATGGGGCCCGGACCCGCCCGCCACCCGGACGAAGACGATCGTTGCAGGGCCAACGGCAATCTGGTCTCACCGTGACTGGATGGCGAGCACACCTGCCGACGCCTGCCAGCGTCGGGCTGCTCCTCCGGCGTACGTCCAGGCGGTCGAGCAGGGCCCCCGCGTGACCAGGGTCGGTGGCACGACGATGTCGTGGCCCGGATCGCCACCGCCTCGCCTGCGGCGCTCGCGTCCCCGCGAACGGCTTGCCGATGTCGCTCGCCTCGAGGAGCGGCACGCTCAACCCGCCCTTCCCGCGCTTGGATGGCCGCCACGGAACGGCATGACCGTCATTCGAGCTTCGCACAGATCCCGCGACGTTCTTCCAGGACCTTCTCCTGGTCGAACCGTCGCTTGTATGCGTCGATGATCCCGTCGATCGCGCGGTCGAGCGCCACGCTCGGCGTCGCGTTCAGCGACAGGATCTTGGTCTGCTCCAGGACGATCCTGCCGTCCGCGTAGCGGTACTGGCCCTGAGCGTCCGTCAGGGTGAACCCGTCGGGAAGGGCGGGCGTCACGGTCTTCCCGACGAAGTCGTGGAACTGCCGCTCGGTGACCATGCCCCGCTTCTCGATGTCGCGACCAAAGAACAGCTCGATCTCCGTGACCGCGCTGAACCCGCCGGGGCAATCCACCTCCGCGCCCCGCGCCGGCACGATCGGCGCCACCAGCGCGATGCCCAGGATGGCCGCGCAGCGTGTGCGTGCGCGCATGATCGCGACACGTCTACCAGTCAGGCGGCCGTTCGGGACATGGATGTCACGCCGCTGTTTCGGACTCGATATGTATCTATCACCATCACGCATCGTGCGACCTTCGTTGGTTTCCCATCCTTTGACACTAGCGACGATGACCGAGACGTCGAGAGATCAGCGGATCCTGTGTCCCACGATTTCATATCTTGTTTCTGAAAGGATACGTGCTCATCCGCCTGCAAAGCTTGCTTGGATCCGCAGCCGGAGAAGCGAGATGGACGAGAGTCCGCGCCGCCTGGATGTCCTGGTGCTCGCTCCGCACCAGGTCGACCAGGCTGCCGCCGCGGACTGCGTCGGGCCGCGACGGATCGCTGGATCATGCGATCCATCGCATCAGGCAACGAGCCGACCGCCGACCAGCAGCAGGGTGCAGGCGAGGATCGGCCGCAGCACCATGTCGGGTATGCGCTTCGCGGCCAGGCTGCCCAGGACGATGCCCGGGATGGAGCCGATCAGCAGCGACTCGAGCACGGTGACGTTGACCGAGCCGAGGTACCAGTGCCCGAGGCCACCGATGAAGGTGAGTGGCACCGCGTGCGCCACGTCCGAGCCGACCAGGCGAACGGTGCTCATCCGCGGGTAGAGCAGGATCAGCGCCGTGACGCCGAGGGCGCCAGCGCCGACCGAGGACAGGCTGACCAGCACGCCGAGCACGGCGCCCACGAGCACCGTCCAGAGCTCCGGATGACGGGGCCCACCGGGCTTAAGGCGCGCGGCGGCCGTCAGGACCCACCGCCGGAACAGGACCGACAGCGCGGTCAGCATCAGGCCGACACCGAGCAACAGCGAGATCAGCCTGGAGTACCCGCCATCGCCGGTCCAGGCCAGGATGGCGATCGTGGCCGCCGTCGTCGGCACGCTTCCCGTCGCCAGCCGTCCGACGATGCGCCAGTCCACCGAGCTGTGCGCGTTGTGCACCGTCGTGCCCACGCTCTTGGTGATGGCGGCGAAGAGCAGGTCGGTTCCGACCGCCGTGCTCGGGTGGATGCCGAACAGAAGGACCAGGAGGGGCGTCATCAGCGAGCCGCCCCCGACCCCGGTCAGGCCGACGAACAGCCCGACGAGCAGGCCCAGCAGGGAGAACGGGTAGGTCATGTCCATTCCTCCGGTTCGCGACGGCCGGTCCCGTCATGGCACGATATCCACCATGTGGCCATGAGATACATCGATAACCACGACAATATGATGTGTTATAAATCGACTCCGTGCTGCGCCTCATCATCCAGCGGCGCTTGATGCCGCGAGTTCGGCTGCTGCGGCGAGACGTGCCGGCGGCGTCAAGGCGAGCGGCATGCGGTCGGAAGTGAGCTGCCTAAGCGACCGCATGGGTGCAGGCGGCTTGGATTGGTATCGGGCGGCGCTGGACCTCGTGCCGGCCAAACGTCTGGAGGGCGTCATCGAACCGCTGGACCATGGTTCATCGCCGACGTGGTCGGCAGGGGCAGAAACGGCGCCGACTGCCATTCACCCATGATTGACCGGGTTCGACTCGACAGTGCGGGGAACATGATCAAACATTTGACTATTCTGATCGTCGCGGTAGCCGGATGACCCGGTCAAAATAGTATCGGTGTCCTGTTGGTAATGCAGTGGATCACCCCATCCCGACCGCCTACCGTCCCCTCCAAGGTCGTGGCCCAAGGGGCTTCCCGGGTGCGGCCGCGGGGAATGTCGCGTGATCCAGCACCTCAAGGTTGTGCCCGCCGGGCCACTCCGTCCGGCCTGCCGAATGCCGACGGGTGACGCGTCGTCCCGCAGACCCTTTCCCATGGCCACGCAGCCGTCGCTCGAGCTGGTCAACGTCGGCACCGACGCCTGTCTCAAGATCTGGTCGCACGGGCTGCCCTATCCCACCGTGCGCTGGCATTTTCATCCGGAGTACGAGATCCACCTGATCACCACCACCAGCGGCCGCACCTTCGTCGGCGACTACATCGGCAAGTTCGGCCCGGACAACCTGGTGTTGCTGGGCCCGTTCGTGCCGCACAACTGGCTGAGCGACGTGCAGCCGCGCAGCGCGGTGGCGGAGCGCTGCCTGGTGCTGCAATTCACGGAAGCCTTCATCACCGGTTGCGTGAGCCTATTCCCCGAGCTGGGCTTCCTGCCCGCCATGCTGAAGGCGGCGATGCGCGGGCTCGAGTTCGATACCGCCACTGGCACCGCGGCGCGGCCAATCCTGCGCCGCATGCTCGCCAGCAACGGGCCGCAGCGCATCGAGCTGTTCTTCTCGCTGATGTCGCTGCTGCACGAGGCACCGCCGCCCCGGCCGCTGGCAAGCGTCCGGCACCGGCCGACGCCCGAGCTCTACATGCAGGACCCGCTCAACCACACGGTGGCCCAGATCGCCGCCAATCCCGCCTCCGACCTGCGCGAGAACGAGCTGGCGGCGTTGAGCGGCTACACGCCGAGCGGCTTCTCCCGCGCCTTCAAGCGCAAGACCGGCACCAGCTTCGTCCGCTATCTGCACGGCATCCGCCTCAACCGCGCGTGCGAGCTGCTGATCACAGGCGACGCCCACGTCACCGCCATCTGCTTTGAGGTCGGCTTCAACAACATCGCCAACTTCAATCGCCAGTTCCGCGCCTGCAAGGGCATGTCGCCGTCCGAGTTCCGGCGCCGGCACAGGCAGAACGGAACCGGGCCCACGGCCTGGCCGCATCGCCAGACCTCATGAAAATCAAAGGATCGGAAACCAACATGTCGCGTTCAAGAAACACCCTGCTCGGCGCCGTCGCCCTCGCCGCGATGGCCGGCACCGTGGCCACCGCCGCCGAGGCGGCGCCGCTCCGGATCGGGATGACGTTCCAGGAGCTGAACAACCCCTACTTCGTCACCATGCAGAAGGCGCTGCGCAGCGCCGCCGCCACCATCGGCGCCACCGTGATCGTCACCGACGCGCACCACGACGTGACCAAGCAGATCAGCGACGTCGAGGACATGCTGCAGCAGCGCATCAACATCCTGCTGGTCAATCCCACCGACACCACCGGCATCGCGTCGGCGGTGACGGAGGCGCACCGTGCGGGCGTGATCGTGGTGGCGATCGACGCCAACGCCAGCGGCCCGGTCGACAGCTTCGTCGGCTCCAAGAACTACGACGCCGGCGTCATCTCCTGCACCTATCTGGCCAAGTCGATCGGCGGCTCGGGCAGCGTCGCGATCCTGGACGGGATCGCCGTGGTGCCGATCCTGGAGCGCGTGCGGGGTTGCAAGGACGGGCTGGCGAAGTTCCCCGGCGTGAAGGTGGTCGACACCCAGAACGGCAAGCAGGAACGCGACGTGGCGCTCAGCGTCACCGAGAACATGATCCAGGCGCACCCCGACCTGAAGGGCATCTTCAGCGTCAACGACGGCGGCTCGCTCGGCGTGCTGTCGGCGATTGACTCGAGCGGCAAGGACATCAAGCTGACCTCGGTGGACGGCGCGCCGGATGCGGTCGCCGCGATCGCCAAGCCGAACTCGAAGTTCATCGAGACCTCGGCGCAATTCCCGGGCGACATGGTCCGCATCGGGCTCGGCCTGGCGCTCGCCGACTACTGGGGTGCCAAGAACACGGTGCCGAAGACGGTGCCGATCGACGTGAAGCAGGTCGACGCCTCCAACGCCGGGACCTTCCACTGGTAGCGGCTGCGAACCCGGCACGGTTTGACTGGACAGGACGGCCGTGACCGCGATCCTGGAGCTGCGTGGCATCGCCAAGAGCTTTCCCGGCGTGCGCGCGCTGTCGGGCATCGACCTGTCCGTCGGCACCGGCGAGATCCATGCGCTGCTGGGCGAGAACGGTGCCGGCAAGTCCACGCTGATGAAGATCCTGTCCGGCATCTACCAGCCGGACGAGGGCCGCATCACCGTGGATGGGCAGGACCGGCATTTCGGCAACTACCATGACGCGGTGGCGGCCGGGATCGGGATCGTGTTCCAGGAGTTCTCGCTGATCCCCTACCTGAATGCGGTCGAGAACATCTTTCTCGGCCGCGAGCGACGGCGTTTCGGGCTGCTGCGGCGGGGCGCCATGCGCGACGAGGCGGCGGCGCTGTTCCGCCGTCTCGGCGTCGCGATCGATCTCGGTGCCGAGGTGCGAACGCTCAGCGTGGCGCAGCAGCAGTTCATCGAGATCGCCAAGGCGCTGGCGCTGGACGCCCGCATCCTGATCCTGGACGAGCCCACCGCCACGCTGACGCCGGCCGACGCCGAGCACCTGTTCGCGATCATGCGGGCGCTGAAGGCGCAGGGCGTGGCCATGATCTTCATCTCGCACCACATGGAGGAGATCTTCGAGGTCTGCGACCGCATCACGGTGCTTCGGGACGGTCAGTTCATCGGCACGGTGGCGGTGGCGGACACCGACATGGACCGGCTGGTGCAGATGATGGTGGGACGCCGGCTGGAGCAGAGCTTCCCCCCCAAGCCGGCGCCGCGCGCGGACGCGCCGATGGTGCTGGAGGTGGAGGGTCTGCAGCTCGAGCGCGGTGGCCCGGTGAACGGCTTCCACCTGCGCGAGGGCGAGATCCTGGGCTTCGCGGGGCTGGTCGGCTCCGGCCGCACGGAAACCGTGATGGCGGTGCTGGGTGCTGACCCGGCCCATGCCAAGACGGTGCGCATCAACGGCCGTCCGGTACGGCTATCGAGCCCGGCCATGGCACTGGACCAGGGGCTCGGCATCCTGCCGGAAAGCCGCAAGGTCGAGGGGCTGATCACGCCCTTCACCATCCGCGACAACATCTCGATCAACAACCTCGGCAAGTATCGCCGGGCCGGTGGGTTCCTGGACCGTGCGCAGGAGCGCGCCGCCACCGGCGTCGTGATGCGACAGGTCGGGGTCAAGGCGCCCGGCATGTCCACGGTGGTCGAGACGCTGTCGGGCGGCAACCAGCAGAAGGTGGTGCTGGCGCGCTGGCTCAACCACCATTGCAGGATCCTGTTCTTCGACGAGCCGACGCGCGGCATCGACGTCGGCGCAAAGGCCGAGATCTACGCGCTGATGCGCAGCCTGACGGCGCAGGGCTATGCCATCGTCATGGTGTCGTCGGAGCTGCCCGAGATCGTCGGCATGAGCGATCGCGTGGCAGTGTTCCGCGAGGGCCGGATCGTGCGCACGCTTGAGGCGGACGAGATCGCGCCGGACGCCATCATGCGGCACGCGACCGCGGGAGAAGCCCATGAGCTCGTCTAGGACATTGGCCCCATCGCGAGGACTGCCCTCGTTCGCCGCCTTGCTGCGCCGCTGGTCCCGCTACAGCGCGTTCTATCCGCTGGTGGGGCTGGTGGCGGTCTCGATCGTCATGGTGTTCAGCTCCGACAGCTTCCTGTCCTACAGCAACCTGTCCAACATCCTGCGCCAGGTCTCGATCAACGCGCTGATCGCGGTCGGCATGACCTTCGTGATCCTGACCGGCGGCATCGACCTGTCGGTGGGCGCGGTGATGGCGCTGGCGGGCACGATCGCCGCCGGGCTGATGGCGGGCGGGCTGAACGGCGTGGTGGCGCTGCTCGCCGGCATCGGCCTTGGCTGCGCCTTCGGTCTGGCCAACGGCGCGTTCGTGGCGTTCGCCGGCATGCCGCCGATCATCGTGACGCTGGCCACCATGGGCATCGCGCGCGGGCTCGGCCTGATCTACACCGGCGGCTACCCGATCAGCGGGCTGCCGACCTGGATCAACTGGTTCGGTGCCGGCAACGTGCTGGGCCTGCAGGCGCCGATCGCGATCATGCTGGTGATCTACGCCGTCGGCTGGGTGCTGCTGGAGCGCACGCCGTTCGGCCGCTACGTGTATGCGATCGGCGGCAACGAGACTGCGACCCGGCTGTCCGGGGTGCGCGTCGGCCGGGTCAAGCTCGCGATCTACGCGCTGAGCGGCTTCACCGCCGCGATCGCCGCCGTGGTGCTCACCGGGCGGCTGATGAGCGGCCAGCCCAACGCCGGCCAGGGTTTCGAGCTCGACGCGATCGCCGCCGTGGTGCTGGGCGGCACGTCGATCGCCGGCGGCCGCGGCTCGCTGGTGGGCACCCTGCTGGGCGCGCTCCTGCTGGGCGTGCTCAACAATGGCCTGAACATGGTCGGCGTGAACCCCTACGTGCAGACCGTGGTCAAGGGCGTGATCATCCTGCTCGCGATCTTCATCGGCCGCGAGCGGCGCGCGGCCGGATAACTCGATGCCCTCTCCAGGAGCCGTTCCCATGCAGCGCGACAACAACCGCATGACCGCGATCGTCTGCCACGGTCCGGAAGACTACCGCGTGGAACGGATCGACCGGCCGCATCCGGGCCCGTCCGAGATGGTGATCCGCATCTCCGCCTGCGGCATCTGCGCCAGCGACTGCAAGTGCTGGTC
>CAXUBN010000055.1:0-10592 GCA_964249255.1 uncultured Acetobacteraceae bacterium
CTCGGCGGCCGCCAGAAGCACCGCCAGCACCAGCGGCGCTCGTCCGGACCGGTCTGCCAGGCGGCCGCCGAGCGGGCCGGTCAGCAGCCGGATCGCGGGACCGGCCGCCAGCACGGCACCGATGGCGGCCGGACGGAGGCCCAGCTGGTTCAGCAGCGCCGGCAGGAACGGGGCAGCGACGCCGAAGGCCGCGAACAGCACGCCGTACAGCACGAGGAAGCGCGGGAGCGGCGAGGGCACTCCACCACCAACGACGTGATCGGGCCGCCGTTGCATGCACGCCGTGGCCCCCCAGATGGGGGCAGCGATGACCCGAGCACGATCCAGCGCCTCGACGGCCTTCGTGCTCGTCACCCTTGGTCTCGACGCGCTCGGCACCGGCCTCATCGCCCCGATCGTACCGGGTCTGGTCCGCAAGCTGGCGCACCTGCCGGCCCCCGCGGCGGCGCCCTGGGTGGGGGCGTTGATCGCGGCCTATGCCGCCACCCAGTTCCTGGTCGCCCCGCTTCTGGCGGCGCTGAGTGACCGGTTCGGCCGGCGCCCGGTGATCCTGCTGTCCGTCACCGGGCTTGGGCTCGACAACCTGCTGCTGGTGTTCGCGCCCAACCTATGGTGGCTGTTCGCCGGCCGGCTGGTGGCCGGCGCCACCTCCGCCAACGTCGCGGCCGCCACCGCCTACATCGCCGACGTGTCCAAGCCTGAGGACCGGCCCCGGTTGTTCGGCCTGATCGGCGCCACCTTCGGTGCGGGCTTCGTGGTGGGCCCTGCGCTGGGCGGCCTGCTCGGTGCGCACGGGCTGCGCCTGCCGTTCCTCGCCGCCGCCCTTCTTGCCCTGCTCAACGCCCTGTTCGGCCTGTTCGTGCTGCCCGAAAGCCTGCCCCGCGACCGGCGTCGCCCGATCGAGTGGGCGAAGGCCAACCCGTTTGGCCTGCTCGCCATGGTCATGCGCGACCGGGCATTGGGTCGGCTGGCGGTCGCCTGGTCCTGTTCCTGGATCGGGCTGGGCGCCATCCAGAGCAGCCTGGTGCTGTTCACCGGCCAACGGTTCGGCTGGGGCGCGCAGCTGAATGGCCTGCTGCTGGCCGGCGTCGGCCTGTCGCAGGCGGTGGTCGAAGGTCTGCTGCTGCGCCCCGTGATCGGCCGCCTCGGCGAGCGGCGGGTCGCGATCGCCGGCTACGTGTTCGGCGCCGCCGGCTATGCCACCCTCTCGATGGCGTTCACCGGCTGGATGATCACGCCGGCGGTGGTGCTGATGGCGCTGGGCGGCCTCGCCACCCCCTCGGTCCGCGCCATGGTGTCCGGCCGGCAGGACGCACAACACCAGGGCGAGATGCAGGGCGTGCTGTCCGCGGTCGAGGGGCTGACCGCGGTGTTCGCCCCGATCCTGACCGCGACCCTGTTCTATGCGGCGGTATCGCACGGCTTTCCCGGCGCGCCGTTTGCCGCCGCGGCATTGTGCGCGGTCGCCGCCGGCCTTCTGCTGCGCGGCGTCCGCTCCTAGCGCCGGCCCATGGAGGGGATCCTGGAACCGCCGACCACCTACTCCTCCGGCTCGGTGGTGAACAGCAGCGGGTAGCCCTTCTTGCGCGCCATCTCGGTCGCGTTGGTGGCCTTGGTCTCGGCCACGTCCCGGGTGAACACGGCCACCACGCACACGCCGCGCTGGTGCGCGGTCATCATCACCCGGCCGGCCTGCCCCTCGTCCATCCGGAACTCCGCCTTCAGCACCAGCACCACGAACTCGCGCGGCGTGAAGTCGTCGTTGACCAGCATGACCTTGTGCAGGCGGGGCCGCTCGGTCCTGGTCTCGAGCTTGATGCGCGGGGTGGTGGCGGTCTCGGGCATCGGCGGTGTCCGGCGAGGTTGGAGCTCTGGCTTCTACGACGGGAGATGCGATCGGATCGTCGCCCGAATCAATCGCCGCGATGACATTGGTGGCATGGGCGCCCAACCGCTTTGAGGAGCACTCCAGGGGGACGCGATGACTTGATGGGCGGCCGTTTGATGGTCGCTCCCGTCCTGAACCGTCGCTTCATGGTGCCGCCGCATGCGCCGTTTTCCTCTCCAGCACGTCCGGATGCTGGTGAGCATCCTGATCGGGCTGACGGGGTCGGCACGGTTCGCTGACGCTGCTGGCCGGCTTGAGCATTGGCTGATTGGCCTCGGCCGATCAGCCAATGCCCCCCTTCCTCAGCCCGGCTGGTCACCCCCGCCGGACGACCCGTTGTCGTTGTCCTCGTTGTCGTTGCCGTTGTTCGCGGAACCGTTGTCGGGCGAGATCGCGACGAACAGCATCTGGTTGTTGCGCAGGATGCGCAGCGCCACGTCGCCCTTGCGCAGCGCGGCGTGCACCGCGTCCACCGCGTCCTTGGGGTTCGCCACGTTCTTGTTGCCGACACCGACCAGGATGTCGCCGGCCTGGATGCCGGCCTGGTCCGCCACCGAGCCGGGCTTCACCGAGCGCACCACCGCGCCGTGCACCCCGTCATCCACGCTCAGCTGCTGGCGCACGTCGGCGGTCAGGGGACCAAGCGCCACCCCGATCGAGCCGCCGCTGGCGTTGCCGCCGCCGCCCGGACCGTTCGATCCGGACTGGTGGGTAGCCAGGTTGGCCACCGCGGCCTCCGCGGTCTGCGTCGTGCCGTTGCGCAGAAAGGCGATGGTCACCTTGCCGCCCGGATTGACGCTCGACACCTTGAGCGCCAGGTCGCGCGGGTTGCCCACCTTCTGGCCGTTCAGCGTGGTGATGACGTCGCCGGACTTGAGGCCGGCCTTCTCGGCCGGGCTGTCCGGCTGCACGCTGGCGACCAACGCGCCGCTGTCCGGGCCGCCGGTGCCGCCGCCGGGCAGGTTCAGCGCCTTGGCCATGGTTGGGGTGATCGCCTGCGCCGTGACGCCCAGGTAGCCGCGCACCACGTGGCCGGTCCGCTGCAGCTGGCTCACGACGCTCTTGACGGTGTCCGACGGGATCGCGAAGCCGATGCCGATCGAACCGCCGGAGGGCGAGAAGATCGCGGTGTTGACGCCGATCACCTTGCCGTCCTGGGTGAACAGCGGGCCGCCGGAGTTGCCGCGATTGATGGGTGCGTCGATCTGGATGAAGCTGTCGTATGGCCCGTCGCCGATGTCGCGGCCGCGTGCCGACACGATGCCGGCCGTCACCGAGCCGCCCAGGCCGTAGGGATTGCCGACCGCCACCACCCACTGGCCGGGCTCGACGGCATCGCTGTCACCCAGCTGGATGAAGGACAGCTTGGCCGACGGCTTCACCTTCAGCAGCGCGATGTCGGTGCCGGCATCGCGGCCGATGACCTTTGCCTTCAGCGTGGTGCCGTCGTCGAAGGTGATGCTGACCGAGGTGGCACCCTTCACCACGTGGTTGTTGGTGACGATGAACCCGTCCGCCGAGATCACGAAGCCGGAGCCGCGTGCCTCGATCGTGCGCGGCGCGCGTCCCTGCGGCGACATCTGGAACGGGAAGGGAAACGGGAACGGCATCCCCTGACCGCCCTGGCCTCCGCCCAGCCCGCCCTCGTTGTTGCCCTGGCCGCCTCCTTGGCCACCCCCCTGGCCGTTGTCGTCCTCGTCGTCCGAGCCATCATCCTTGATGATCGAGGTGATGGACACGACCGCCGGCTTCACCTCCTTCACCAGCCCCACGAAGTCCGGGAGCTTCTGGGGCAGGCCGCTGGGCTGGATCGCGGTCTGCGCGTGCGCCTGCGGCAGGGGAAGCACCAGTCCGCCGCCCAGCATGGCGCCGGCGACCAGCGCCGCCGCCGCCGTGCGGCCGAGAAGGGCGTACCTGGTCCGGCCGGCGGGGCGGTCCTGGGGAATCGGGAAGACAACTGGCATGGGGGTCCTGTCGCTGCTGCCGGCGCGGCCGGTCTGTCGGTTGTGGGGAGATTGCATCCCCATGTCGAACATCACCCCTACGCACCGATGAAACCTGCGTTAGCCGCGACGGCCCGAGAAAAAATCGCGCAGCAGCGTTGCCGCCTCCCGTTCGTCGATGCCGCCCACCACCTCCGGGCGGTGCAGGCAGTCCGGCTGCGCATACAGCCGCGGGCCGTGCTCGATCCCGCCGCCCTTGGCGTCGTAGGCTCCGAACAGCACCCGCGCCACCCGGAAGTGCGACGCCGCTGCCGCGCACATCGGGCAGGGCTCCAGCGTCGCCACCAGCGTGCAGCCGGATAGCCGCGTCCGGCCCAGCGCCCGCGCCGCGCCGCGCAGCGCCAGCAGCTCGGCGTGGGCGGACGCGTCCCGCAGCGCCTCGACCTCGTTGCCGGCCCGGGCCAGCACCCGCCCGTTCTCATCCAGCACCAGCGCCCCCACCGGCACCTCGCCGCGCCGGGCGGCGGCGCGTGCCTCGTCCAGCGCCGCCCGCATCGGTGTCACGACTCACACTCTCCGGCGATTTGCCCACGGACCATATTGCTCTAACCAGCGTCGCATGAAGCGCACCCGTCCCGTGATCGGCGTCACCCTCGACAGCGACCGGACCCCCACCTACTCCGCCTACCCATGGTACGCGCTGCGCGAGAACTACATGGACAGCCTGGTCGAGGCCGGTGCCCTGCCGATGGCGTTGCCGCACCATCCCGAACTGGCCGACGAGCAGCTGGCGACCCTGGATGCGCTGGTGGTGACCGGCGGCGCGTTCGACGTCGACCCCGCCCTCTACGGCACAGCCGAGCGGCACGACACCGTGGTGCTGAAGCGACGTCGTACCGAGGCCGAGCTGGCGCTGCTGCAGGGCGCGATCGGGCGTGGCATGCCGGTGCTAGGCATCTGCGGCGGGGAACAGCTGCTGGCGGTGGCGCTGGGCGGACGCCTGATCCAGCACATCCCCGACAGTGTCGTGGGTGCGCTCGCGCACGAGCAGCCCAACCCCCGCCACGAGCCGGGTCACACGGTCCGGATCGAGCCTGGCACGCTGCTGGCGCGCATCGTCGGCACGGGGGAGATGCGGGTGAACTCGTCGCACCACCAGGCCGTGGGCGATCCCGGCCGCGGCCGCGTCAACGCGCTGGCCGCCGACGGCGTGGTGGAGGGCATCGAGGATCCGGCGGCGCGCTTCTGCCTGGGCGTGCAATGGCACCCTGAGTTCGGCATCGATCCTGGCGACCGCCGGTTGTTCCAGGCGCTGGTGTCGGCGGCGCTGGGCTGAACGATGCCGCGTCCAGTCGCAGGCACCGACGCCGGCCCCGCTGCCGCATCGGATAAGCGCGGCGAGCGCATCGCCAAGTGGCTGGCCCGCGCCGGGGTGGCCAGCCGGCGCGATGCCGAGCGGCTGCTGGCCGACGGCCAGATCCGCCTCAACAACCGTCCGGTCGACCATCCCGCCACCTTCGTACGACCGGGCGACCTGGTGCAGGTATCCGGCCGGGTGGTGGATGCGCCCGACCGCACCCGGCTTTGGCTCTACCACAAGCCGGACGGGCTGGTGACCACGCACCGCGACCCGGAGAGTCGGCCCACCGTGTTCGCGTCCCTGCCGCCCAGCCTGCCGCGGGTGGTGTCGGTGGGCCGGCTCGACCTCGGCAGCGAGGGGCTGCTGCTGCTGACCAACGACGGCGCCCTGGCACGCCAGCTGGAGCTGCCGTCGAACGGCTGGATCCGCCGCTACCGGGTGCGGGTGTTCGGCGCGGTGGACGAGCGCCGGCTGGCCGATCTGGCGCAGGGCCCGGTGGTGGACGGGGTCCGCTACGGATCGATCGAGGCCGGGCTCGACAGCCGCAAGGGCGACAACGCCTGGCTCACCGTGGCGCTGCGCGAGGGGCGCAACCGCGAGATCCGCCGCGTCATGACCAGCCTCGGCTACCATGTCAGCCGCCTGATCCGCACCTCCTACGGGCCGTTCCAGCTCGGCGCCCTGAGGCCGTCCGAGCTGGAGGAGGTCACCGGCAAGGTGCTGCGCGAGCAGCTCCCGAAATCATGAACCGGGCTCCCGACGGTCACTCGCCCGGATGCGCCGGGGCGGGGTCGCGCATGCGGGCGGCCAGGCGGGGCATGGTCCGCCGGCGCGACGGCGACAGGAACCGGCTGAGCCCATCCAGGTAGAGGTAGATGACGGGGGTGGTGTAGAGCGTCAGCACCTGGCTCAGCAGCAGGCCGCCGACCATGGCGAGCCCGAGCGGGCGACGCAGCTCGGCGCCGGCCCCCGCCTCCAGCATCAAGGGCAGGCCGGTGAAGATCGCGGCCGCGGTGGTCATCAGGATCGGACGGAAGCGCAGCAGGCAGGCGTCGCGGATCGCCTCAAGCGGCTCCTTGCCGTCCTCGCGCTCGGCGCCGATGGCGAAGTCCACCAGCATGATGCCGTTCTTCTTGACGATGCCGATCAGCAGGATGATGCCGATCATGGCGATCACCGACAGGTCGGTGCCGGTGAGCATCAGCGCCAGCAGCGCGCCGACGCCGGCGGACGGCAGCGTTGACAGGATGGTCAGAGGCAGGATGTAGCTCTCGTAGAGCATGCCGAGGATGATGTAGACCGCGACCAGGGCTGCCGCGATCAGGAACGGTTCGCCGGCGAGCGAGGTGCGGAACGCCTGGGCGGTACCCTGAAAGGTGCCCAGCACCGAGGGCGGCAGGCCCAGCCCCCCCTCCATCCGGTTGATCTGGTCGACCGCGTCGCCGAGGGCGGCGCCCCTGGCGAGGTTGAACGAGATCGTCACCGCCGGGAACTGGCTTTGGTGGTTGTTGGCGAGCGGCGCCACCGGCACCGTGTCGAGCCTGACCAGGGTCGAGAGCGGCACCGCGGTGCCGTTGGTGCCCTTCACGTAGAGCCGGTTCAGCGTCGCCTGCTGCCCTTCCAGGCTCGGCGGCACCTCCAGCACGACAAAGTAGTTGGCGAGCTGGGTGAAGTACTGCGTCACCTCGCGCTGGCCGAAGCTGTCGTAAAGCACGTCGTCGATGTTCTGCGGCAGGATGCCGAAGCGGGAGGCCTGGTCGCGGTCGATGGTGAGCGTCGCGGTGGTGCCGGCGTTCTGCTGGTCGCTGGTGACGTCGGCGAGCAGCGGGACCTTCCGCATCCGCGCCAGCAGCCTCGGCGCCCACGTGTTCAGCTCGGCCGCGTCGGCGTCCTGGATGGTGTACTGGTAGGTGGTCTTGGCGAGCCGGCCACCGACGTTGATGTCCTGCGCCGCCTGCATGAACAGGCGCGCGCCCTCGATGGCGCCGGCCTTGCGGGTGAGCCCGCGGATCACGTCGCCGATCTCGGCGCGGTGGCCCCAGGGCTTCAGGTTGATGTAGAGGCGGCCCATGTTGCCGGACTGGCCGGAGGTGCCGGCGCCGATCTGCGAGATGAAGCTCGACACCGCTGGGTCGGCGGCGACCACGGCGTTGATCCGTTCCTGCAGCGCCGCCATGCCCTCGAACGAGATGTCCTGCGCGCCCTGCGTGGTGGCGACGATCAGGCCAGAGTCCTCCGCCGGGAAGAAGCCCTTAGGGATCATCGCGTAGAGTACGCCGGTGACGGCGACCGTGGCCATGAAGGTCATGAGCGTGAGGAAGCGCAGGCGCAGCGCCCAATCCAGCGTGCGGCGATAGAAGGCGAGCAGCGCGTCGAACACCGCCTCGGTGGCGCGGTAGACGCGGCCATGGGCGCCGGGCGGCTTCAAGAACAACGCACACAGCGTGGGGGTCAGCGTCAGCGACACGAACGCCGACACCACCACCGCGATCGAGACCGTCATGGCGAACTCGAGGAACATGCGGCCGACGATGCCGTTCATCAGCAGCAGCGGGATGAACACCGCCACCAGCGATAGCGAGATCGAGACGATGGTGAAGCCGATCTCGCCGGCCCCAAGCAGCGCCGCCTCGCGCGGTTCCATGCCGTCCTCGACGTGGCGGTAGATGTTCTCCAGCACCACGATGGCATCGTCGATGACGAAGCCGACCGCGATGGTAAGTCCCATCAGGGACAGGTTGTCGATGCTGTAGTTCAGCGCATACATCGCGGCGAAGGTGGCCACGATGGCGATCGGGATGGTGAGGCTGGGGATCAGCGTCGCGCGCGGGCTGCGCAGGAACGCGAAGATCACGCCAACCACCAGCAGCACGGCCAGCACCAGCGTGAACTTCACGTCCGACACCGAGGCACGGATCAGCTGGGTGCGGTCGACCACCGTGCGCACCTTGATCGAGGGCGGGATGCTGGCCTCGAGGCGCGGCAGCTCGCGCTGGATCGCGTCCACCGCCTTGATGACGTTGGTGCCGGGCTGCTTGAAGACGATCAGGGCGACGCCCGGCCTCACATGGCCGCCGGTCGCCTGCCAGGCGGCCAGCTCGCGGTTCTGCGGCCCGCGGACGGCGCGGCCGATGTCGCCCACCCGGATCGCGGCACCGTCGCGGTAGCCGATGACGACGTTCTGATATTCTGCAGGTGCCAGGAGCTGGTCGTTGTCCAGCACCGCCAGCGAGCGCTGCGGCCCGTCGATGCTGCCCAGCGCGTTGTCGGCGGTGGCATTGCCGAGCGCGGTGCGGACGTCTTCCATGGTCATGCCCATGGCGGCGAGGCGGCCGGGATCGACCTGCACGCGGACCGCGGGCTTCTGCTGGCCGCCCACCACCACCGTGCCCACGCCCGGGATGGTGGTGAGCTGCTGCTCGAGGATGGTCTCGGCGTAGTTGTCCACGGTCGTGATCGGGAGCACGTCGGATTGCACCGACATGATCATGATCGGCGGGTCGGCCGGGTTCTCCTCGCGTACGGTGGGCTGGGTGGGGAGGTTCTTCGGCAGCTGGCCCTGGGCCGCGTTGATCGCCTCCAGCACCTTGGTCATCTGCACGTCGATGTTGCTCGACAGCTGGAACTGGATGGCGATCTGGGTCGTGGCCTCCACGTTGGTGGAGGTGAGCTGGGTGACGCCCGGGATCTCGCTGAATTGCGTTTCCAGCGGCTGCGCCACGGTGGAGGCCATGGTGGCGGGGCTGGCCCCGGGGTACTGCGCCATCACGGTGATGGTGGGGAACTCCACCGCGGGCAGGCTGGCCACGGGAAGCAGCGGATACGCGACCAGGCCCACCAGGAAGATGGCGGCCATCAGCAGCGAGGTCGCGATCGGGCGGCGGATGAACGGGGCGGAGATGTTCATCGTGGCATCCTGCGCGGGATCCTGGTCAGGGCCTGGTGCCCAGGGGTCTGGTGTCCTGGGACTTGAGACCCGCCGGTTTGGCATCCGGCGGCTTGGCGGGGGACACCCTGGTGCCGTCCTGCACCCGTTCCTGGCCGCCGGCGACGATCAGCTCCCCGGCCGCGAGGCCGGAGCGGACGACGGAGGACTTGCCGTCGTCGTAGCCGATGGTGACCGCCCGTTGACGGGCGGTCCGGCCGGCGTCGACGGCATACACGAAGAGGCCGTCCGGGCCGTGCTGGATGGCGTCGTCGGGAACGGACAGGGTGCCGGTCTCGGTGCGCAGCACCAGGTGCGCCCGCACGAACTGGCCCGGCCAGAGCCTGCGCTGCGCGTTGGGAAAGATCGCCTTGATCCCGATGGTGCCGCTGGCGGTAGCGATCGTGTTGTCGGGGGCGACCACCGTGCCGCTATCCAGAAGGGTCCTGTCGTCGGCGGTGAAGGCCTGCACCGCCAGCGTGCGCCGCTGCAGCTGCGCCTCGACCTCCTCGAAGTCCGCCTCGGGCAGCGTGAACACCACCGCGATCGGCTGGACCTGCTGGATGGACACGATGGGGGTTTCGGCGCTGGCCTCGATCAGGTTGCCGATGTCGACCAGGCGGAAGCCGACCACGCCGTCCACCGGCGCCGTGATCCGGCAGAAGTCGAGGTTGAGGCGGGCGGCGGCGACCGCGGCGTCGTCGGCCTCCATGTTGGCGGTGAACTCGCGCACCAGGGCCAGGTCGTTGTCGGCCTGCTGCAGGGTCTGGAAGCCGCGCCGGGCGAGGTCGTTGTCGCGGCGGAGGTTGACCTGGTCGTTGGCGAGGTTGGCCTGGTCGGAGCTCCTGTGCGCGACCGCCTGCGCCAATGCCGCGGCATAGGGACGCGGATCGATCGAGGCCAGCAGGTCGCCCTTGCGTACCGCCTGGCCTTCCCGGAAGTCGATGGCGGCGAGGTAGCCGTTGACCTGGGCCCTGGCGGTGACTGACTGCCAGGCCTGCGCGGTGCCGAGCCCGGTCAGCACGATGTCGGTATCGCCGTGCTCCACCCGCGCCAGCGTGACCGGGATCGCGCCGCCACCGTCCGAAAGTGCAGCCCGTGCGTCGGGAAGCGGCAGCGCCGCGATCGTCATGGCCACCACGGGCACGACACGGCGCCAGAACAAGGACGGCATCCACACCTCCGGCACGTCGCCCATATAGCGGCCATGACGGGGAACGCAACGCCGGCTCACACTCCGCAACATGACGGGGGCGACGTGATGGAGGCACCATGACCGGATCAGCCATGCCGATGCGGGGAACAATTCGGCCGGGGGCGGTGCCCACGGCGGATGGCGTGCCGTGAGGATCGTCGCCGGCAGCGCCAGGGGCCGCATCCTCCAAACGCCGGCCCCCGCCACCCGTCCCACCGCCGACCGGCTGCGCCAGGCCCTGTTCGACATGCTGCGGCACGCCCCCTGGGCCGGCGACGCGC
>CAXUBN010000056.1:0-6752 GCA_964249255.1 uncultured Acetobacteraceae bacterium
GGCCGGCACCGTGCGCGGGGACGCCCCAGCGGGCGCGCGGGGATCGATGGCGGCGCTGCTGCGCACGCCGTGCTTCCCGCGCCTGATGCTGGTGGTGGCGCTGATCCTGGGCAGCCATGCCATGCACGACGGGTTCTCGGTGATCCGCTGGCAATCGGCCGGGCTGTCGCCGGTCCGGGTCAGCGTGGTCTGGTCGATGTCGGTGGCGGCGGAGGTGGTGGTGTTCGTGCTGCTGGGCCGGCCGATCCTGGACCGGATCGGGCCGGCCCGATCGCTGATGGTGTCGGCCGCGGCCGGGATCGTGCGTTGGGGGATATCGGCGCGCACGGCGTTCTTTCCCGTGATCCTTTGCAGCGAAACCCTGCACGGGCTGAGCTTCGCCCTGATGCACCTGGCCTGCATGCGCGTGATCGCGACCGTGGTGCCGGCATCGCTCGCCGCCACCGCGCAGGCCTTCTACAGCACGGTCGCGGCGGGAACGGTGACCGCGGCGGTCACGCTGGCGGCCGGGCCGGCCTATGAGCGCCTTGGCCCCGGCGCATTCTGGGCCATGGCCGCCATGTGCGCGGCGGCGCTGCCGATCGCGGCCACCCTGCGCGTCGCGGAAGGCGGTCGGACCGGGGCCTGACGGGAACCGGGCCCGGCCCGCGGCGATCGGGATCGCGATGCCGGATGGAGATGCCGCATGCCCACGGTCAGGACCGATGAGCTGGAGATCGCGTATCGGGACGACGGGCCGCGCGATGGGCCGGCGCTGCTGCTCCTGCATGGCTGGCCGGACGACGCCACCACCTGGGACCGCATCATCCCGGCGTTGAATGGTGCCGGCCTGCGAACGGTGACGCCGTTTCTGCGTGGGTTCGGCCCCACCCGCCTCCTGTCGGCGACCGGTCCGCGCACCGCCGACACCGGGATCCTGGCCCTCGACGCGATGGCGCTGCTCGACGCGCTCGGCATCGACCGCTTCTCCGTCGCCGGCCACGACTGGGGCTCCAACATCGCCGAGGCGTTGGCTGCAGGCTGGCCCGACCGGGTGCTGCGCATCGCCATGCTGTCCTCGCCGTCGCGCCTCGGCGACGCCCCCACCCCGGACTTCGCGCAGGCCCGCCGATACTGGTACCACTGGTTCCAGGCCACCGAACGCGGTGCCGAGGCGGTGCGCCGCGACCCGCACGGCTTCGCCCGCGCGATGTGGACCGACTGGTCGCCGTCCGGCTGGTTCGACGACGACACGTTCCGGCAGGTCGCGGTATCCTTCGACAATCCGGACTGGGTGGCGGTGACGCTGCACTCCTACCGCGCACGCTGGGGCGAGGCGGAGCCGGACCCGCGCGGCGCCTGGCTGGAGAACAGGGTGCGGCACACCGAGCGGTTCGCGGTGCCGACCGTGTTCTTCGAGGGCGAGGCGGACGGCGTCACCCCGCCGGCGATGAGCGAGAACATGGCCAACAAGTTCTCGGGCCCGTTCCGGCGCGTGACCCTGCCGGGCATCGGGCATTTCCCGACCCGTGAAGCACCGGACGCGATCGCGCACGGTCTCATCGCGCATCTCGCCGACGGCGGTGCCTGACCCGGCGCCTGCAACGATCCGCCGGACGTCGCGCTGTGGGTGCGGCGGATCAGGGAGCAGGCGCTGTGAGCGACGAGCACGCGGGCGGACGACGGGTGGTGGCGATCACCGGGGGCACGCAGGGAATCGGACGGGCGACGGCGCTGGCGTTCGCGCGCGACGGCTGGTCGGTCGCCGTGCTGGGGCGGGGCGAAACGCGGCTGCGCTCGACCGAGGCCGAGCTTGCCGCCACCGGCAGCCCGGTGCTGGCGCTACAGGTGGACGTGGCCGACGCCGCCGCGGTGGATGCGGCGGTCGACCGGATCGAACGCGAGCTGGGCCCGCTGTCGGTCTGGATCAACAACGCCATGGCCACGGTGATCGGTCCGGTGGACCGGATCACGCCCGAGGAGTTCCGCCGGGTGACGGACGTGACCTACCACGGCCAGGTGTTCGGCACGCTGGCGGCACTGCGCCGGATGAAACCGCGCAACAAGGGGCAGATCATCCAGGTCTCATCCGGCCTGGCGATGCGCTCGGCGCCGCTGCAGGCGGCCTATTGCGGCGCCAAGCATGCTGTCACCGGCTTCACCGACAGCCTGCGCGCCGAGCTGATCCACGATCGGGTGAATGTCGACCTCACGGTGGTTTACCTGCCCGCCGTCAACACGCCGCAGTTCGACCGGTCGCGCAACCGCACCGGCCACGCCCAAACGCCGCCGGATCCGGTGTTCGATCCCCGGCTGTGCGCGGAGGCGATCATGGCGACGACGCATTCGCCGACCCGCGACGTGTGGGTCGGCCGTTCGACGATGCTGATGGGCCTGATGCAGGTGGCAGCGCCGGCCTTCGCCGATCAACAGGCGGCGAAGATGTATGACGCTCAGCTGAACGCCGCCCCGCCGCCGCGGCCAGACGGCAGCCTGTTCGAGGCGGACGAGGACGATCCGGGCATCGACGGCTCGTACGAGGATCGGGTGAAGCCGTCGCGGCAGGAGTTCGTCACCTCGCGGGGGCGGGACGCGCTGGCGGCCGGCCTCGGCGTGGCGGTGACGCTGGGAGTGTCGGCCCTGGCGCTATTGCCAGCGCTCGGGCGGCGGTTGCGCTAGATCGCGCAAGCTACCCGATGCGACGACAGCCTGGAGCATGATCCGCGAGCGGAGGCGAACGGAACATACTTCAGGGCTGCGCCTAGCCGTTCACGGCATCCCCGATCGACAGCGCCGCCGCGATCTGCACCATGCGCCGGCCCTGGTGGCGGACCGCGGCCAGATCCTCCTCGCGCGGCGGGCGGTTCTCGGCGCCGACCACGGTGGAGGCGCCGTATGGCGAGCCTGCCTCCAGCATCACCTCGTCGGTATAGCCGGTGGGCACGATGATCATGCCAAGATGCGCCATCGGCGCGTAGAGCGAGATGGTCACCACCTCGCTGCCGCCGTGCGGCCAGGACACCGAGGCGAACGCACCGCCCACCTTGCCCGACAGCTGTCCCTTCTTCCATTGCGGGCCGAGCCGATCCAGGAACGCCTTCAGTTCGCTGGCCATGGCGCCGAAGTAGCACGGCGTCCCGAACAGGATCGCGTCGGCCCAGATCGCGTCGTCGGTCTCGGGCGCAGGGTAGAGCCCGTTCATGCGGTCGGCCTCCCGGCGCCAGGCTTCCGACTTGTCGATCGCCTCAGCCGGGGCGACCTCGCGGGCGCGGCGCAGCCGGACCTCCGCCCCGTCCGCCCGGGCCGCTTCCGCCGCGGCCACGGCCAGCGCCTCGGTGGAGCCGGAGCGCGAATAGAACACGATGAGCAGCTTGACCGGCATGAGGTGGATTCCCGAACCCTGAGAAGGGACCGGATACCGGCCCCGCGTCGTTGAGCCAACGCCCGCGACACTTCGGAACGGCCCCCCGGCCCGGAGCGGGGGTGTTGAACTTGCCGTGTGCGTTCGCCCCGCTAGCGTCGTTGGGCGATTAGGTCGGCATCGTCGAACGCCACGATCCGGTCGCGGCCCCCGACCTTGGCGCGATAAAGCGCGGCATCAGCCCGACCGACCAGCGCGGCCCAATCGTCCCGTTCGCGGGCACGGGCGACGCCGATGCTGCAGGTCACGGCCAGCGCCTGATGTTCCAGCCTGAAGGCGGATCCGCATACGGCCCGCTGCAGCGCGCGGATCCGTTCCATGCCGAGCCCGGGCTCGGCCTGAAGGACGATCAGCATCTCCTCGCCACCGTAGCGGCCGGCGCAATCGCCCGGCTCCAGCCCCAGGTTCAGGCGGCGGCCGATCTCCTGCAGGATGTCGTCGCCGACTAGGTGGCCGTGCCGATCGTTGATCCGCTTGAAGTGGTCGATGTCGAGCAGACCGACCGTGAGGTCCGCCAGATGATCCGGGGAACGGCCGGCCTCGGTCAGCATCGCCACCAGGCGGGACTGGATCTCGCCGCGGGTCAGCAGCCCGGTCAGGCTGTCCCGGCTGGCCTGCAGCCGCAGCGCCGCGTGCGCCTCGCGCAACTCCACCGTCTGCGCCTCCACCGCGCGCTGCAGCATCCGCCGCTGCCGCAGCAGGAAGCGGAAGCGGAGGCGGAGGCCGGCATAGAACAGCCCAAGCAGGACGACGCCGTCGCCGGCCAGGGACGGCCACCACAGCCACCACGGCTTGCGCACGCGCAGCAGCACCGACACCGGCGTCGAGGCGCGATGGGTCAGCGGGTCGTAGGCCACGACCTCGAACAGGTGTTGGCCCGGCGGCACGGACGCGTAGCGCACCTCGCCGCTGGCCGTATCGGCCCAACCGCGATCCACGCCGCACAAGCGGTAGCGGAAGCGGATCACGCTGTTGGAGCGGAAGTCCAGCGTGCCGAACTGGATGACGAATGGGTCGCGCGTGAACGGCACGGCACGCTCGCGGAAGGGGGAACCGCCGACGGTGACGGCGGTGATGACCGGCTGCAGGCTTTCGTCGCGGAACAACCGCTGCGGATCCGGCAGGTGCGACAGGCCCTGGCTGGTGCCGATCCAGATCGAGCCATCCGTGTCCTCCAGCAGGCCGCCCGTGTCCAGGTCGTCCCAGATCAGGCCAGCGGCGGTGGTGGCCGACACCCATCGCTCGTTGTTGAACACCGAGACGCCGTTGTCGGTGCCGGCCCACAGCCAGCCGCGCCGGTCGACCAGCAGCGAGACGATGCTGTTGGAGACGATGTCGGGCGGCTGGAAGCGGTCGCTCGAAGCGATCCGGTCGCCGTCGAGCCGTAGCCGATACAACCCGCCGCCGCCAGCGCCGGCGATCCACAGCACGCCGCCCGGGGCCATCGTCAGCGTCAGCGGCTCGAACTCGGGTTGTTGCCAATTTAGCGCGACCGAGGCGACCGAGCCATCGGCATGGCGATGCAGCAGTTCGCGGCCCCGCAGCACCCAAAGGCTGCCGTCGGCGGCAATGGCCGCCGTGGTGATCGAACCCAGCAGGCCGGCGATCGGTTGCGGCGCCTGCGGCACCGGTCCGGTCCCCGTGATGTACACGCCGCGGGTGGTGACGAACCAAAGGTGGCCATCCGGACCACGCAGGATCTGCCTGGCCTGCAGCAGCGGAAACCGCACGGTCTCGCCCGTGCTTGGGGTAATGCAGGCAACCGCGGTCGATCCCACGGAGCGCCACAGGCGGCCGCGATCATCGAACGCGATCGAGAACGCCGCCTCGCGGTAGTGACGGCGCCCTGGGGCCAGGCCGGGGGAAGAACCACCGATCGCATCGACGCCGCCGTCGGAGGCGACCCAGAGCGGGCCGCCCGGCTGGCGGGCCATCTGCCACAGCACGTCGTTCGCCAGACCATCATGATGGTCCAGGTTTTCCCACGCACCGTAGCCCAGTGCCCGCATGATGCCGCGACCCAGCACGCCCAGCCAAAGGTCGCCCTGGCGGTCGAACATTAGCCGCAGGATCGGCACCGGCGGCAGGCCGTTGTCGGTGGCCAAGGTCTTCCAGCCGGAGGTGCTGCGGATCATCAGGCCATCGGCGGACTGGGTCAGCAGCTGCCCGGATGGCGTCAGCGCCAGCAGCAATACCTCCGGGTAGTTGGCGTAGCGGCCGCCCTGGTTGGGCAACGGCGACACCGTGGCGCGGCCGGACGCGGGATCGATGTCGGCGAGCAGGGAAGCGGACCGCGCCAGGACATGCCCGTTCGCCATCGCCAGCAACGCGGACCATTCCTCCACGGGCAGGCCCTCGGAGGGGCCGAAGCAGCGTGCCGCCGCGGTGTTCAGACCGCAGATCGATCCATCGGCCCGCACGGCCCACAGCACGGAGCCGCGCCGCGCCGCGCCCGGATCGCCTGCCTGCTTTCCTGCCGGGTCCAGGCCGGCATCCTGAACGACGAGGGGCGACAGGTCCTGCAGCGGGACGCCCGGCTGACGGAGGAAGCCCTGGGCAAAGCCCACGGTCGGGACGCCGGCGCCACCCGTGTGCACGAGGAAGAGCTGACCCTGCCCGGCGAACACGACGCCGTCGTCCCAGGGCACCACCTGACCCGTGGCGTCGTCGGGGATCGGGCCGACGTCCGAGACCGCCGGACGGAACAACAGGGCAGCAGGCGGGACATGGGGGTTGATCGGGCCGGTCGAGACGAAGACGGCGTGCGGATAACGAACGACCAGCCGGTTCTGCGCGTCAAAGGCAAGGCCATCGGCAATGCCGCCGTCGGGAAGACCCTGCTGTGGACCCAGGTTGGAGAAGCGGCGCCCGTCGTAGGCGTAGAGCCCGTGCTGGGTGCAGACGAACACGAACCCGGATCGGTCCTGGTGCAGGCAGGAAAACCAGGCATTGGCGATCCCGTCGGCCTTGCCATAGGATTGGAACGTGATCCGCTGTGCCCAGGCTTGGGCGCCGTTGCAGGCCCAGAACGGGATTGCAAACACCAGCGTCAGCCTGAGCCGGCGGACGAACCGTCGGGATACGGCGGTCATACGGTGCGACATCTCCCCCCTGGTCCCCGCACACGGGGCGGCTTCCGATCGGGGACCACAGGATATCGGCCGTCATTACATCGAGAAAGGGCCTTCCCATCACGAAATGAGAAGGCGGAGCTCCAGCATCGGATTTTCGATGTCGGTGGTGCGGTGCGGCGTCAAGCCGCGATCGCATCCGACCACGGGTGGATGATCGACGGGCCGGCATCGGCAACGGTCGTGCCAAGCCACGGGTGGATGATGGAGGGGGCGGCGTC
>CAXUBN010000056.1:6852-10490 GCA_964249255.1 uncultured Acetobacteraceae bacterium
CGGCATCGGCAACGGTCGTGCCAAGCCACGGGTGGATGATGGAGGGGGCGGCGTCGGCAAGGCGGAAAGTCTGGCTGGAGCCCGTCACCGGGGCAATGCGGGCCTGGGATGGTCCGGCGAGCAGCAGTGCGCCCGCAAACGCCGCGGATGCGGCAAGGCCTTGGAAAAACGACACGACGTTGCTGATCATATTCTTGTCCTCGTTCCGGCCGCGGACGTCATGT
This sequence comes from uncultured Acetobacteraceae bacterium, assembly GCA_964249255.1. Lineage (GTDB taxonomy): Bacteria > Pseudomonadota > Alphaproteobacteria > Acetobacterales > Acetobacteraceae > Lichenicola. The sequence continues at coordinate 7,077 of CAXUBN010000056.1, forward strand.
CCGGGTCAAGCGAGATATAGACGGTTTTCCGCGACGTTTGATGGTCATCGCCCGTCGAAATGATATCGACGGGCGGACGGGCAGATGAGGACGATGGAATCCGTCCCACGTCGCGCGTTCAAGGTCATGTCACGGACCACATCAGGCCGGCCGACCCGACGGTGACGGCGCATTGCCCTGGACGGGGCGGTTGGACCAGAGGACGATACATCCCCCCCGTGACCGACGTCGGCGGACAGGCCGCGATACGCGCGGAGGGGTTGCGGAACCAACGCCCGAGGTAGCCATGACCCAGACGCAGCACCCTGCCACGGCCGGGGCAACTCCCGCGCATCCGGCGCCCGGGTATCATCCCATTCCCGGCAGCCGCCGCGCCCTGCCCGCCGGCAGCGTCCGCGTCGGCGGCGTGCCCGACGACCACGTGATCGAGGCCAGCATCTACCTCCGTCCGCGCGACGAGGCGGGGCTGGCGAAGGCGCTGGCCAGCGTCGGTGGCGTGGATGCGCGCCGTGAGCGGCTGGCCGCCCTGCGTGCCGCCCTTTATGGGAACGACCTGCACGCCCTGGCCGGCTACGCCAGCCAGCATGGGCTGACGGTGCTGCTGGAGGCGCCGGCGCGCCGCGTGATCCGGGTCGCCGGGCCCGCCGCCGCGATCGAGGCCGCGTTCGGCACCCGGTTGGCGCTCTACCGGTTGGACAGCACCGAGTTTCGGCATCACGAGACCGAGCTGGCGCTGCCCGATCCCGTCCACGGGCTGGTGGAGTCGGTGCTGGGCCTGGATAGCCGGGCGATCGCGCACACCCGCATCGTGCGGCCACGCGCAGCCCAACCGGGCGGCCTCGAGCCGAACAAAATCGGCCCGCTATACGACTTCCCCACCGGCGTCGACGGTACCGGCATCACGATCGGACTGATCGAGCTCGGCGGCGGCTTCAAGGCGTCGGACAACAAGGCGGCGTTCGCGGCGATGGGCCTGAAGGTGCCGCACGTGCTGGCGGTGTCGGTGGACGGGGGCCAAAACCAGACCGGCTCCGACGCCGATGGCGAGGTGGCGCTCGACATCCAGGTTGCGGGAGGCTTGGCGCCGGGAGCCGCCATCGCGGTGTACTTCACGCCCAACACCGATGCCGGCTTCACGGACGCGATCAGCCAGGCGGTGCACGACACCACCAACAGGCCGTCGGTGATCTCGATCTCCTGGGGCGGCCCGGAGAACGGCTGGAGCCAGCAGGGGGTGACGAGCATGAACGCCGCGCTGCAGGACGCGGTGATGCTGGGCGTGTCGGTATATGTGGCGTCCGGCGACAGCCTGGCCACCGACGGGGTGAGCGACGGCAAGGCGCACGTCGACTTCCCGGCCTCATCCCCCTACGCAATCGGCTGCGGTGGCACCCACATCGCCGCCAGCGCCACCGCAATCAGCGCCGAGATCGTGTGGAACGACAGCGCCGCCGGCGGCGGCGGCACCGGCGGCGGCATCAGCGACCTGTTCCCGGTGCCGGCGTTCCAGGCGAACGTGAAGCTGCCGCCCAGCGTCAACGCTGGACGGGTCGGACGCGGCGTGCCGGACGTTGCGGGCGATGCGGCGCCGTCCAGCGGCTACGTGATCGTGGTCGACGGCAAGCGGGAGGTGGTGGGCGGCACCAGCGCGGTGGCGCCGCTGTGGGCCGGGCTGACCGCGCTGATCAACGAGAGGGCCACGACCCCGGTGGGCTTCCTGCCGACCTGGCTGTATCCGCAGATCAGGGCCGGCCGGAAGCTGACGGTCGAGATCACCAGCGGCAACAACAGGCCGGAAGGCTCGCAGCTCGGCTACGGCGCGGGTCCGTCGTGGAACGCCTGCACCGGGCTGGGCCGACCGGACGGCAAGGCGTTGTTCGCGGCGCTGACGGCACGGACGACCTCCAGCTGAGCCCCGCCCAGGGGCTGAGCCGGCCGCAGGGGTTCCATTTGTAGATCAGGCCATGCGCCGGCGACGTGATACCGGCACTGGATGGAAGCACCAGTCGATGACGACCTTCATGCTCGTGCAGGGCACGATTACCGAGGGGGAACGGTATGGGCGGTATCGATAGGCCGTCATGCCGCTGATCGAGTCGTTCGGCGGACGGCATGTGAGGGGCGGACCGGTCGAGCTTCTGGAAGGCCGGCAGGATGAGCGCCGCACGGCCCTGTTCGAGTTCCCGTCCACGGAGGCCATCCATGCCTTCTGGGATGCGCCCTCATATGGTCCGGTGAAGGAACTGCGTCGCGGGGCAGCCGAGCTGGAGGTTTGGATCATTCCGGGACCCCAGGCAGCACGGTCAGGTTCCTGACCGCGAATGAGGCCTACACCATTCCCCCATCGCCTCGGCCGATGCGCTGCAGGATCGCCGCCGTTTCCGCACAGGCCGCCGCCGCCTCCCGCCCCTTGTTGTGGGCGTCGTCGGCGGAGCGAGCGGTCGCCTGCGCATCCGTGTAGGTGGTGAGGATGCCGAACGCGACCGGAACCCCGGTGGCGAGTGCTGCCTGCATCAGCCCGGTGGCGGCTCCCAGGCTGATGAACTCGAAGTGCGCGGTATCTCCCTTGATCACGCAGCCGAGGCAGATCACGCCGGCGTAGCGGCCGCTGCGGGCGAGCGCCTGCGCGATGAGCGGCATCTCGAAGGCCCCGGGGGCGGCGATCACGTCGTCGTCGCGCACCGCGATGCCGTGCTCGGCGAGCCAGGCCAACGCGCCGCGGCGCAGACCGCCGGTGACATCCTCGTTGAAGCGGCTGACCACGATCGCCAGGCGCGGTGGTTCATCGAAGCGTAGGTCGGGCTGGGTGGCGGGGCGGTCGGTGCTCATCGGCGGGCGCCTATCCCGCCGCCCGCCGCACCGGCGCCGGGCCGGCGGGGGCAAGGAGGTCGGGGTCGACCAGGGTGTGGCCCATCTTGTCGCGCTTGGTGCGCAGGTAAGCCTCGTTGAAGGCGGTGTGGGGGATCTCTAGCGGTACCCGCGCCGCGACGGTAAAGCCGCGCGCCTCGAGGGCGGCGATCTTGGCCGGGTTGTTGGTGAGGAGGTCGAGCCGCCGCACGCCGAGCTGGCGCAAGATAGCGGCCGCCACCGACCAGTCGCGCGCGTCGGCGGCGAAGCCCAGCTTGTGGTTGGCCTCCACCGTGTCGAACCCTTCGTCCTGCAGGGCATAGGCACGGACCTTGTTGGCGAGCCCGATGCCCCTGCCCTCTTGGCCGCGCAGGTAAAGCAGAACGCCGCTCTCGGCCGCCGCGATCCGCGCCATTGCCGCATGCAGCTGGCTGCCGCAGTCGCAGCGCAGCGAGCCGAACACGTCACCGGTGAGGCATTCGGAGTGCACGCGGACGAGCACGTCGGGCTTGCCGGCCACGTCGCCCTTGACGAGCGCGACGTGGTGCTTCTCGTCGACGAGCGAGC
>CAXUBN010000057.1:0-10458 GCA_964249255.1 uncultured Acetobacteraceae bacterium
GCGAACACCCGATCACCGGCCATGACGTGGGCGACCAGCCGCTCGTGCAGCGCCGCGGCGCCGATCTCGGCCAACAGGGCGCGCGCCTCGGCACGCACCGCGGCGTCCGGCTCGGGGATGTCCACCAGCCCGTCGGTCAGCGCGCGGAGGTACAGCCCGGTGCCGCCACACAGGATCGGCAGCCGTCCGGCCGCCCAGGCCGCCTCCATCTCCGCCAGCGCCGCCCCGCGCCACCAGGCCACGTTGCCACCCTCGGCAGCGGCCCGCACGCCGTAGAGCCGATGCGGTGTCAGCCCCTCGTCGGCCGGGGTCGGCCGTGCGGTCAGCACCCGCAGCTCGCGGTAGACCTGCATCGCATCGGCGTTGATCACGATCCCGCCCAGCCGCCGCGCCAACGAGAGCGCCAGCGCCGACTTGCCGCTGCAGGTGGGGCCGGCAACGATCACGCAAGGTTTTGCCGTCACCATCGGCACGGCAGCCCCCTGCCCAGCGCGCCTTGCCTCATCCGACCATCCCTGCCACACGCCGAACACCGAATGGGCCCACGCACCGTCCGTCATGACAATGCCCTACACCCTGACGCTGGTGGCGAGCCGGGACGCCGCGGTGCTTACCGTCTCCACCATCGCCGCGGCGCGCGAGCTGGTGGCGGGCGGGCCGGCGATCGTGCTGTCGCCAGGCGAGGCGGCCGACATCCCCTGCGCGGCCCCATCACCCGACGGGCCGGATCTCCCCGGTCTCCGAGCCCGCTTCTCCCCCCAGTCGGTGGACGTGCTGCTGACCCGCTCGCGCGGCCGGCGCAAGGGGCTGCTGGTGGCCGACATGGACAGCACGATCGTCAACTCCGAGACGCTGGACGAGCTGGCGCGCCATGCCGGCGTCGGCGAACGGGTGGCGGCGATCACTCGGCGCGGCATGAACGGCGAGATCGACTTCGCGGACGCGCTGCGCGAGCGCGTGGCGCTGCTGCGCGGGCTGGACGAGGCGGCGCTGGATGCCACCTGGGCCGAAACCCGGCTCAACGACGGCGCCCGCACCCTGGTCGCCACCATGCGCGCCCGGGGCGCGCTCACCGCCCTGGTGTCCGGCGGCTTCACGTTCTTCACTGAGAAGGTGGCCGCGTCGTGCGGCTTCGACGTCCACCACGCCAACCAGCTCGGCCGCGCCGGCGGCCGGCTGACCGGCACCGTCGCCGAGCCGGTGCTGGGACGGGAGGCCAAGCTCGACTCGCTGCGCAGCCTGGCCTCCCAGCGCCGGCTGCGGCTCGGCGCCACGCTGGCAATCGGCGACGGTGCCAACGACCTCGGCATGCTGCACGAGGCCGGGCTCGGCATCGCCTTCCGCGCCCGGCCGGCGGTGGCGGACGCGGTCGCCAACCGGATCGAGCACGCCGACCTGCGCGCCGCGCTGTTCGCGCAGGGCTACAGCGCCGCGGAGTTCGTCGAATGACCCGGCTGTGGATCCTGTCGGACCTGCATTACGAGGCGGTGCCCTATCCGGGCGACAACTGGCCGCGGCGGCCGGACTTCGACGTACTGGTGGTGGCCGGCGACGTGTTCGGAGGCGACGCCGCCCGCGCGCTGGGCATCGTGGCGCGGCTGGCGGACGATCGTCCGTCGGTGTTCGTGATGGGCAACCACGAGTATTGGAACGGCGCGGTGCCGACCGATCTCGGCCCCGCCCGGGCGGAAGCGACGCGGCTCGGCATCACCCTGCTGGAGGGCGACGACGCCGAGATCGGCGGCCTGCGCTTCCTGGGCGGCACGCTGTGGGCCGATGGCTGGCTGGGCGGCCGCGCGATGGAGCCGGCGGCGCCGACCGGCGAGCCGATCGAGGTTGCGGCCGGCGTCGAGGGACACCGCCCGCTCACCAACGCCGATGCGGCACGGCTACACGCCCATCTCCGCACCCGGCTGGAAACGCAGCTCGCCGGCCGCCGCGACGGCCGGCCGGTGGTGGTGGTGACGCACCACGCGCCGCACCCGTGCTGCATGGCCACGCACCTGCGCGGCAGCTGGGCCGCCGGCAACTCCGCCTCCGACCTGTCGCACCTGACCGATGCCGGGCTGGTCGACCTATGGGTGCACGGTCACACCCATCGCACCGAACACCACGTCCGGCCGGGCGGCACCCGCATCGTCACCAACGCCGCCGGGCCGCGCGCCGCGAACAAGGCCTTCGTGGACGACCTGGTGCTGTCGGTGATCCCGTCGAACGATCATTCAACGGCGCGGATCGTTGCGGAGGCGTGCTAAGGCCAGGGCTCTGCCCTGGACCCGCCAAGGGCCGCGGCCCTTGGAACCCGATCTTTAGAACGGTTTCCAAAGGCCAGCCTTTGGCGGGGTCCAGGGGCAGCGCCCCTGGCCTTTCGGAGGTAACCCGTGAGCCATCATCTCCTTGGCCTCGAAGCCCGCTACGGCGCCAGCAACTACAAGCCGCTCGACGTGGTGCTGTCGCGCGGCGAGGGCGTCTGGGTCTGGGACCTGGACGGGCGGCGCTACCTCGATTGCCTGTCGGCCTATTCCGCGGTGAACCAGGGCCACTGCCACCCGCGAATCCTGGCCGCGCTGACGGAACAGGCCGCGCGGCTGACGCTCACCTCGCGTGCCTTCCACAACGACCAGCTCGGCCTGTTCTACGAGGAACTGTGCACGCTGACCCGCTCGACCCGGGCGCTGCCGATGAACTCCGGCGCCGAGGCGGTCGAGAGCGCGCTCAAGGTGGCGCGCAAGTGGGCCTACCAGGTCAAGGGCGTGCCGGAGGGCCGGGCCGAGATCATCGTCTGCGACGGCAACTTCCACGGCCGCACCCTGTCGGTGGTCAGCTTCAGCACCGACGACGCGTCGCGCCGCGGGTTCGGCCCGTTCACGCCGGGCTTCCGCGTCGTCCCGTATGGCGACGCCGACGCGCTGCAGGCCGCCATCACGCCGCACACGGCGGCGTTCCTGGTCGAGCCGATCCAGGGCGAGGCCGGCGTGGTGATCCCGCCGGCGGGGTATCTCCGACGGGCCCGCGCGCTGTGCACGCAGCACGACGTGCTGCTGATCCTGGACGAGATCCAGACGGGCCTCGGCCGTACCGGTACCCTGCTGGCCGAGGAGCACGAGGGGATCGAGGCCGACCTTACCCTGATCGGCAAGGCGCTGTCCGGCGGCTTCTACCCGGTGTCCGCCGTGCTGAGCCACGAGGCGGCGATGGGCGTGCTGGGACCCGGCGAGCACGGCTCGACCTTCGGCGGCAACCCGCTGGCCTGCGCGGTGTCGCGGATGGCGCTGCGGGTGCTGATCGAGGAGGGCATGATCGCCAACTCGGCCGCGATGGGACGGCGGCTGCGCGATGGGCTGTCGGCGACCCAGGGCGGGATGGTGCGGGAGGTGCGCGGCCGCGGGCTGATGATCGCGGTCGAGCTCGACCCGGCGGCGGGCGGTGCGCGGCCGATCTGCGAGCGGCTGCGCGACCGCGGCATCCTGTGCAAGGAAACCCACACGCACACCATCCGGGTGGCGCCGCCCCTGGTGATCGACGCCGACACGGTGGACTGGGCGATCGAACGGTTCGCCGACGCGTTGCGGGATGGCTGATCGGGGAGATGCGCCATGCGTCAGGCGTTGCACGAGCTGGTGATCGAGACGCGCGGCCGGGGACTGGTGACCGTCACCGACGCCGTGGTCGGATGGGTGGAACAACAGGGGATCGACACCGGCCTGCTGACGTTGTGGTGCCGGCACACCTCCGCCTCGCTCACGGTGCAGGAGAACGCGTCGCCGGCGGTGCGCACCGACATCGAGCGTTACTTCGAGACGATCGCGCCGGAGCAGCCGGGCCGCTACCTCCACGATGACGAGGGTCCGGACGACATGCCGGCGCACCTGCGCGCGATGCTGACCGGCGTGCAGCTCACGATCCCGGTGCGGGGCGGGGCGCCGATGCTCGGCACCTGGCAGGGAATCTTCCTGTTCGAACACCGGCGGCGGCCGCACCGCCGCGCGGTGGCGCTGCACCTGATCGGGGAATGACCCGGCAGATCGTGCCGGGGGCCGGCAGATCGTGCCGCGGACCGACGGGCGTGTGGCGCCGGACACCCGCCATATCCGCCTGAACCTGCGGCCGGATCGCTGGCACGACCGTTGCAGATCGTCGGGGGACGTATCGACCCTCACCTCCAACGGGCAGTTCATCCGCGATGTCGATCAGCAGCCTCCTGTCCAACCTCGATCCCTGGTCATCCTCGGCCACTTCGACCGCCACGGGCGCCGCGGGCGCGGCATCGACTGCTGGAAGTGCCGCCTCGGGCACATCTGCCGGCGGCATCGACGGCCTGCTGTCGAGCTTCTCGAGCAGCCTCCAGGCGATCCTCGACTCCGGTTCTCCAAGCACCGCCGCGCCCATGGCAACCGCGAGCGCAACCCCGGCCACCGGCACGACGGCCGCCTCGGGCCCAGCAACCGGCGCCACGACCACCGGCGGCACCGGAACCGGCACGGGTACTGGTACGGGCGGCACCTCGGGCGCGCACGGCCATCACCACCATCACCATGCGGGAGGTGCCGGCAGCCGCCATGGCGGCGGCAGCCTGCTCACCGCGCTGGACGGCTCGGACACGGCCCCGGCCGCCTCCGTCCCGGGCGGCAATAGTTCCGGCAGCCCCACGTCCGGCGCGGCGTCGCCGAGCACGAGCGTCGCCAGCGCGCAGTCGCTGCAGCTGGCGGTCCAGCGGGCGATGCAGGCCTACGGCAGCGGCCCGGCCAACGGCATCGACAGCCTGGCCGGCCTCAGCCTGTGACCGTCATCCGGCGAGGATCGTCGCGTGGTGTGCCACGTGGTCGGCGATCACGCTCTGGATGAACCAGTAGGAATGGTCGTAGCCGGGATGGCGGCGGAGCCGCAGCGCCTGCCCGGCCTCCGCTGCCGTCCGCTCCAGCGCTTCCGGACGGAGCTGCTCGGCCAGGAACTGGTCGTCCTCGCCCTGGTCGACCAGGATCTCGGTGGGATGGCGATGCCCGTCCCGCAGCAGCAGGGTGGCGTCGTGCGCCCTCCAGGCCGTGCGGTCCGTGCCCAGGTAGCGCCCGAACGCCTTCTCGCCCCACGGCACGTCGGACGGGTGGCAGATCGGCGACAGCGCCGAGACCGAGTGCCACCGGGCCGGATCGCGCAGCGCCAGCGTCAGCGCGCCGTGGCCGCCCATGGAATGGCCGGTGATGCCGCGCCGTCCGCCGACCGGCCAGGTCGCCTCCACCAGCGCCGGCAGCTCGGCCGCCACGTAGCTGCCCATCCGGTAGTGCGTGCTCCAGGGGTCCTGCGTGGCATCGAGGTAGTGGCCGGCGCCGGTGCCGAAGTCCCAGTCGGCCTCCTCGCCCGGGATGCCGGCGCCCCGCGGGCTGGTGTCGGGGAACACCATCGCCAGCCGGTGTGCGGCCGCATGGCGTAGCGCGCCGGACTTGGTGGCGAAGGTCTGCTCGTCGCAGGTAAGGCCGGCCAGGGCATACAGCACCGGGCAGGGTGCTGCGGCGCTGGCACCCTCGGGCAGGAACACGCCGAACCGCGCCTCGAGGCCGCCGAGGGCCTCCGACGTGTGGGCGTGGAACCCGATCGTCCCGCCGTAACAGCGCTGCTCGGACAGGGTGCGCATCAGAACATGACCACGCTGCGGATGCTCTCGCCGCGCGTCATCAGGTCGAAGCCCTCGTTGATGCGCTCGAGCGGCAGGTGGTGGGTGATCAGCGGGTCGATGCTGATGCGGCCCTCCATGTACCAGTCCACGATCTTCGGCACGTCGGTGCGGCCGCGGGCGCCACCGAACGCCGAGCCGATCCAGCGCCGGCCGGTGACCAGCTGGAACGGGCGGGTGCTGATCTCCTGGCCCGCCGCCGCGACGCCGATGATGGTGGACACCCCCCAGCCGCGATGCGCGCATTCCAGCGCCTGGCGCATCAGGGTCGGGTTGCCGACGCACTCGAAGGTGTAGTCGCCGCCGCCGCCGGTGAGCTCGACCAGGTGGCCGACCACGTCGCCGTCGGGCCCGAGATCCTTCGGGTTGACGAAGTCGGTCATGCCGAACCGGCGCGCCATCTCCTCGCGCGCCGGGTTGATGTCGACGCCGACGATGCGGGTGGCGCCGACCATGCGCGCCCCCTGGATCACGTTGAGCCCGATGCCGCCCAGGCCGAACACGATCACCGTGCTGCCGGCCTCGACCCGGGCGGTGAACAGCACCGCGCCGATGCCGGTGGTGACCCCGCAGCCGATGTAGCAGATCTTGTCGAACGGCGCGTCGGGACGGACCTTGGCCAGCGCGATGGCGGGCAGCACCGTGTAATTGGCGAAGGTCGAGCAGCCCATGTAGTGCAGCACCGGCCGCCCCCCGAACGAGAACCGGGCGCTGCCGTCCGGCATCACGCCCTTGCCCTGGGTCGGCCGGATCGCGGTGCACAGGTTGGTCTTGCGGCTGAGGCAGCTTTTGCACTGTCGGCACTCGGGCGTGTAGAGCGGGATCACGTGGTCGCCCGGCACGAGGCCGGTGACCCCCTCGCCCACCTCCACCACGATCCCGGCGCCCTCGTGGCCCAGGATGGCCGGGAACAGCCCTTCCGGATCGGCGCCCGACAGGGTGTACTTGTCGGTGTGGCACAGGCCGGTGGCCTTGATCTCGACCAGCACCTCGCCGGCGCGCGGGCCGTCCAGCTGCACCGTCTCCACCTGCAAAGGCTTGTCCGCCTCGAACGCGACCGCCGCCCGTACGTCCATGGTCACTCTCTCCGATCGTGTGGTGGCCGCCGGCGGATCAGGCCGCGGCGATGTCCTTCAGCGCGCGGTCCGGGTCGGCCAGGGCCGCCGGATCGAATGTCCGGTCCGCGCCGATCAGCGCCTTGCCCTGCACGAAGTCCCGCGGCCTGTTCACGCAGTCGAGCGCGATGACGGTCCCGGCCCTGCGGTAGATGACGGAAAAGCTGCGTGTCGCCGGATCGCCGCGCAGCAGGGCCTCGTCATGGTCGATCGACAGGCCCAGCGTCTGCAGCCGCAGGTCGTACTGGTTGGACCAGAACCAGGGCAGCGCGTCATACGGCGCGTCCTGGCCGACGAGGCATCGCGACACGGCGGTGGCCTGGTCGACGGCGTTCTGCACGGACTCGATGCGCATCCGGCGCCCGTTGGTGTAGCGGCTGGCGTGCGCGGCGCAGTCGCCGATCGCGAACACGTCCGGCAGGCTGGTGCGGCAATGATCGTCCACGTCGACGCCGTTGCCGCCCACGGCCCCGGCCCGGGTCAGGGGCGCCACGGCCGGCACGATGCCGATGCCAACGATCACCATGTCGGCCGGCAGCACCTCGCCAGTGTCGAGCCGGACACCGGTCGCCCGCCCATCCTCGCCCTCGATGGTCTGCACGGCGGTCCCGGTCCGGATGGCAACACCGTGCGCGCGATGCTCCGCCTCGTAGAAGTCGGACAGCGCCCGCCCGGCGACCCGCGCCAGCACCCTGTCCTGCGCTTCCAGCACCACCACGCGCTTGCCGAGCTTGGACAGCACGGCGGCGCCCTCCAGCCCGATGTAGCCGCCGCCGATCACCACCACGCGCCGGGCGTGCGCCAGCTCGCCGCGCATGACGTCGACGTCGGCCAGGTTGCGCAGGACGTGGATCCGGGACAGGTCGTGGCCCTGGCAGGACATCCGGCGCGGCGTGCCGCCGGCGGCCCAGACCAGCGTGCCGTAGCCGATGACCTCGCCGTCGGCGGTCTCGACCGCGTGATCGTCGGGCCGCACCGAGACCACGTGCCGGTTCGGCAGCAAGGCGATCCGCCGCTCCTCCCAGAACTTGCCGGGTCGGATCAGGAGGCGCTCGAAGGTCTTGTCGCCGGCAAGGTACTCCTTGGACAGCGCCGGCCGCTCGTAGGGCGGGTGCGCCTCGTCGCCGAGCAGGGCGACCGATCCGGCGAACCCCAGGCTGCGCAGGCTCGACGCCAGCTGCGCGCCGCCATGGCCGGCGCCGACGACCAGGACGTCGTGGTGCACGGGATCGGAGGACCGGATGGCGTCCATCAGCCTTCGGGCGCGATGGTGACGCGGAGGCCGTCGAGCTTGTCCCCGAACGGGATCTGGCAGGACAGGCGCGAGGTGTCCCGGCGATGCTCCGAGCTGTCGAGCAGCGCGTCCTCGTCCAGGCCCACCGGCGGCAGCAGCGCGGCGAAGGCCGGATCGACGTAGACATGGCAGGTCGCGCACGCGCAGCCGCCGCCGCACATCGCCACCAGGTCGTCGAAGCCGTTCTCGCGGATGACCTCCATGACGGACAGGTCGGTGGCACCGTCAACCTGGGTTTCGGTCCCCTTCAGGTCGACGACGTTGAGCTTGGGCATGGGCCGCCTCGCATCTGACTGTTTGATGAACGGATCGTGGCGCCGGCTCCCGGCGTCACCGCCGCGCCTCGGCGAGCACGGGCAGGCTTTCGAAGCCGAACTCGTTGAAGGTCCCGCCCGAGAACCGCTCGAGCGGACGCTGCGGGTCGAGCGACACGGCGGACACGCGGCGTCCGAACACCTGGATGGTGGTGGTGGCCTCCAGCCGTGCGAGCCAGGTCCCCAGGCACGAATGGACGCCCTGCCCGAACGCGAAATGCCCGCGCCGCACGGCATCGGCGTTGAACGTGTCGGGATCCTCGAACGCGGCCGGATCCCCGTTGGCGGAGGCGAGCAGCAGGCGGACGATCGCACCCTCCGGGATGCGCTCGCCGCCCAGCTCCACCTCGCGGGTGGTGATGCGCATGATCCGGTGGAAGGACGGCCGCATGCGCAGCACCTCCTCGATGAACGGCGCCGCGAAGCCGTCCTCCCGGGCCAGCCGCTCCAGGTCCTGGGGCCTGTGCGTCAGGATGAAGACGGCGTTGCCGAGGAGGTTGGTCGTGGTCGAATGCCCGGCGACCAGCAGCAGGATGACGAAGCTGATGGTCTGGGGCAGGGTCAGCTCGCCGGCGCGGAGCTTGCCCGCCAGCACCGTCACCACGCCCGGATCGTGCTCGGCGCGCGACTCGATGATGTCCCTCACGAACGCCGTGAGGTCCGCGTCCGCCTGCCTGGCCCCGTCGGAGGGGGTCCGTCCCATCCGGACCGCGAGCACGTAGTCGGCCGAAAGCTTGGTCAGGCCCCGGAGCCGTTCGACCTGCGACGTGTCGATGCCGAGCAGCAGCCCGATGACGGACAGGGTCAGCGGCCCGGCGAGCTCGGTGGTGACGTCGAACTGCCCGGCCTGCAGCAGCCGGTCCAGCATGGCCGTCGCCCGTGTCCTGATGGTATCGGCCATCGGCGCCACCGCCTGGCGCGTGAACAGGTCGCCCACCATCCCGCGCAGGCGCCCGTGCTCGGGACGGTCCGCGAACAGCAGCATCGGGATCGGCGAGGTGCGACTCGAGTACGTGGCCGGGTCCATGAGCACCCGGCTCACGTCCTCGCGCCGGCTGACGACCCAGCAGGGCTCCTCGCCGAAGCTCGTCGCCAGCACCGGCCGCTCCTCGCGCAGCACCGGGTAGAAGGGATACGGGTCCATCTGGATCGCCGGATCGTCGGGACGGAACTGATCCGGAGTCAGGGTTGTCGACGACATCGTCATCCTCCAGCCTTCCGTGGCGCCGCGCCTGAGGCGGCAGCCGATCGAAACGCATTCCGGAACCATGCGCCGGACCGTCTCGACCTCGCCACCCCTAACTCGTGAGCTTGATCACGAATTGGCATCGGGAGTAGTTCGTGTCAAGCGCCCTTGAAACCGCCGCTACCCTGGCCGCCGTGGAGCGTCGTTTGCGTCGGGAGGTCAACGCCGCGATGGCGGCGGCCGGGCTGTCGTTCGCCCGCGGCAAGCTGCTGGACGTGATCGAGACGCGCGGGCCGATCCGCCCCGCGGAGATCGCGATCATGCTGGACCAGGCGCCCCGTACCACCGCCACGGCGATCGATGCGCTGGTGGCGGACGGGCTGGTGCGCCGCGCCGCCCATCCCCACGACCGGCGGGCGCATCTGGTGACGATCACGCCCAAGGGCCGCGTGGCGCTGGAGGAGGCCAGGCTGCCGCGGGCACGCACCATCGAGCGGATGTTCGCGCCCTTGAGCGAAGGGGAGCATCGGCAGCTGCTCGCCCTGCTGCGCAAGCTGGGGCTGGCCGAAGGGGAGGCCAGCCCGGTGGAGGACTGACGCCGGCGCATGGCGCATCGCCCGATCCGTCCCACCGCGACCAGCGCGATCCTTCCCGCCATGCTGCTCGGCGGCGGGATCGGCGCCGCGGTGCACGCGTTCACGGACGCTGCCGCCGCGGCGGCGATCGCGGATGGCGCGGACGTGGTCGCGGAACTGTTCCTGCGGCTGGTCCGCGCGGTCATCGCCCCGCTGCTGTTCGCGACGCTGGCCGGTGGCATCGTCGGCATGCGGGGCGGCGGGGTCGGGCGAGCGGCGCTGCTGGCGGCCCTGTGGTTCGGGGCG
>CAXUBN010000058.1:0-10422 GCA_964249255.1 uncultured Acetobacteraceae bacterium
TCCGGCGCGATCATGCCCGCGCGCGCGCCCGCCTCGATGCTCATGTTGCAGATCGTCATGCGTCCGGCCATGTCGAGCGCCCGGATCACCGACCCGGCGTATTCGATCACGTGCCCCGTGCCGCCCGCCGTGCCGATGGTGCCGATGATGGCGAGCACGACGTCCTTCGCGGTGACGCCGGGCGTGAGGTCGCCATCCACCCGCACCAGCATGTTCTTCGCCGGCTTCTGCAGCAGGGTCTGGGTGGCGAGCACGTGCTCCACCTCGGACGTGCCGATGCCGAACGCGAGCGCGCCGACCGCGCCGTGGGTGGAGGTGTGGCTGTCGCCGCAGACGATGGTGGTGCCGGGCAGGCTGATGCCCAGCTCCGGCCCGATGATGTGGACGATGCCCTGCCGCGCGTCGAGCAGCGGGATGTAGGGCACGCCGAACTCCGCCACGTTGGCGATCAGCGTCTCCACCTGCAGCCGGCTTTCCGGCTCGGCGATGCCGCTGCGGCGGTCGGAGGTGGGCACGTTGTGGTCCACCACCGCCACCGTGGCATCCGGCCGGCGCACGGGGCGGCCGGCCAGGCGGAGGCCCTCGAACGCCTGCGGGCTGGTCACCTCGTGGACGAGGTGGCGGTCGATGTAGAGGATCGCGGTGCCGTCGGCGAGCCGGTCGACGACGTGCGCGTCCCAGATCTTGTCGAACAGGGTCGGCATCGGTGATCCCCTCGCGAAGAAGGCCGGGAGCGTCGCCCCTGGACCCCACCAAAGGCGGTGCCTTTGGAAACCATTCTAAAGATCGGGTTCCAAGGACCGCCGGCCCTTGGTGGGTCCAGGGCAGAGCCCTGGCCTTATCTTACGCCGCTGACGGCACCTCGCGCGCCTTCTCGGTGATCCGCGCCGACTTGCCGCGGCGGCCGCGCAGGTAATACAGCTTGGCACGGCGCACGTCGCCGCGGCGGACCACGAAGATCTCGGCGATGGTCGGGCCATACAGCGGGAACACGCGCTCGACGCCCTCGCCGTTCGAGATCTTGCGCACGGTGAAGTTGCTGCCCAGCCCCTTGTTGGAGCGGGCGATGCACACGCCCTCATAGGCCTGCACGCGCGCGCGCTCGCCCTCGACCACCTTGACCGACACGCGGACGGTGTCGCCGGGCGCGAAGCGCGGCACCGGGCGGGCGGCGGTGAGGCGGGCGATCTCGCCGGCCTCGTACTGCTGGATGATGTTCATGATCGGGTCCTTCCGGAGAAACAGTTACGGCCGCCCGTGCGCGACGGGCAAGCGGGATCGGGGATGCGCCGCCCACAGGTCAGGACGGCGGGTGCGGGTGGCGTCCTCCGCCTGGGCGCGACGCCAGGCGGCGATGGCGGCATGGTGGCCGGACAGCAGGACCGGCGGCACCGCGCGCCCCTGCCAATCCGCCGGCCTGGTGTAGTGCGGGTACTCGAGCAACCCGTCCGCGTGGCTTTCCTCGACCGCGCTCTCGCTCGCCCCCATGACACCGGGCAGCAGCCGCACGCAGGCGTCGAGCAGCACCAGCGCCGCCGTCTCGCCGCCTGACAACACGTAGTCGCCGATGCTGAGCTGCTCGATCCGGCGCGCCTCCAGCACCCGCTCGTCCACGCCCTCGTAGCGGCCGCACAGCAGCACGATGCCGGGTCCGGCCGCGAAGCGGCGCACGTCGCTCTGCTGCAGGGGCCGGCCACGCGGCGTCGGATACACCAGCGGCAGGTCCGGGGCATCAGCGGTCGCCGCGTCCAGCGCCGCGTCCACGATGTCGGGCCGCATGACCATGCCGACGCCGCCGCCGAACGGGGTGTCGTCGACGCTGCGATGCCGTCCGATGCCATGGGCGCGCAGGTCATGCGCGCGCAGCGACCAGATCCCCTCCGCCAGCGCCCGCCCGCCGAGCGACTGGCTGAGCGGCCCCGGGAACATCTCCGGGAACAGGGTTACCACCACCGCGCGCCAGCTCATGCCGGCATCGCCCGCTCGTCGGCCTGCGTGTCCTTTGGAGCCGCCAACGATGCGTCGTCCGGCACCTCGAGCTCGTCCGGCATCGCCACGACGATGCGGCCCGCCGCCAGCAGCACCTCCGGCACGCAGGCGCGGGTGAACGGCAGCATCAGGCTGCCGCCGGCGCCGTCGCCGATCTCGAGGCTGGTGCCGGCACCGTAGTCGTGCACCGCCAGCACGCGGCCGACCGAGCGCTCGCCCGTGTCGTCGCGCTCGACCGCCTCCAGGCCGATCAGGTCGGCATGGTAGAACTCGTCCCCATCCTGCGGCGGCGGCAGCCGGTCGCGCCCGACGAACAGCTGGCGGTTGGACAATGCCGCGGCCTTGTCGCGATCGCGCACCGCCACCCCGGCCGCGTCGGACAGCTCGGCGATGCCGGCACCGCGCCAGCGTAGCGTCCATACGTCGCCCCGATCGTCCGAAAGCGGCCCATAGGAGGCGAGGTCGGCCGGCACGACGGCGTAGCTGTGCACGTGCACCAGCCCGCGCACGCCGTGCGGCCGTCCGATCACCCCCATCAGGATGCGTGGGTCGCCCATCGCGCCGCGCGGTGCGCCGGGTCGCCGTTCGGGCTGCGACGTTAGGTCGGAGAAGCCGCGGCGTTGGCCGCTGCCCGCTCCTGCGCCTTCTTCTTGGGCGCCGACTGCTGCGGCTGCTCGCGGTAGGCGGGCATCGGCGTGAGCCCGGCATGGCCCAGGAAGCGGGCGACGCGGTCGGTCGGCAGCGCGCCCTCGCCGATCCAATGCAGGATGCGCTCGCCGGCCAGGCGGATGCGGTCGTCGTGTTCGGCCGGCAGCATCGGGTTGTAGCTGCCCACCTTCTCGATGAAGCGGCCATCGCGCGGGCTGCGGCTGTCGGCCACCACGATGTGGTAGTAGGGCCGCTTCTTGGCGCCGGCGCGGGCGAGGCGGATCTTGAGGCTCATGAACGATCTCCTGATGATCTGTGTCGTGTTCAGTGCGGCCGGAACGGCGGCATCGGCCCTCGACCAGCCGGGCCGCCCGGCTGGGGGCCTTGCGGCATCAGCGCCGACAGGCCGTGCCGCATCAGCCCCTTGGCGCCCAGCTTGCTGATGCGCTTCATCATGGTGGACATGTCGTCGAACTGCTTCAGCAGCCGGTTCACGTCCTGCACGCTGGAACCGGAACCGGCGGCGATGCGCTTCTTGCGCGACGCCTTGATGATGTCGGGCGTGCGCCGCTCGGCCTTGGTCATGGACGAGATGATGGCGCCGTGCCGCTTCAGGATCGACAGGTCGGGCTCCTTGCCGCCCATCTGATCCTTGAGCTTGCCCATGCCGGGCAGCATGTCGAGGATGCCGCCGATCGAGCCCATCTTGTCGATCTGCCGGATCTGCGCCGCGTAGTCGTCGAGGTCGAACTTGCCGCGCATCATCTTGCGGGCGAGCTTCTCGGTTTCCTCCTGGTCCAGCGTCTCGGACGCCTTCTCCACCAGCCCGGCGAGGTCCCCCAGACCCAGGATGCGGCCGGCGACGCGCTCGGGGTGGAACTCCTCCAGCGCCTCCAGCTTCTCGCCCGACCCGGTCAGCTTGATCGGGGCGCCGGTGACGTGGCGCATGGACAACGCGGCCCCGCCGCGCGCGTCGCCGTCCATCCGCGTCATCACGATGCCGGTGACGCCCAGCGCCTCGTTGAACGCCTTCGCCGTATTGACCGCGTCCTGGCCGGTCATGGCGTCGACCACCAGCAGCGTTTCCGCCGGGCTGGTGACGGCGCGGATCTGCCGTACCTCCTCCATCAGCGCCGCGTCGATCGACAGCCGCCCGGCGGTGTCCAGGATCACGACGTCGAACCCCTCGCGCCGTCCGGTCTCCATCGCCCGGTGCGCGATCGCGATCGGGTCCTGTCCCGCCACGATCGGCAGCGAGGCCACTCGCGCCCGCTCGGCCAGCTGCTGCAGCTGCAGCTGGGCCGCCGGCCGCTGCGTGTCGAGGCTGGCCAGCAGAACGCGGCGCTTCTCGCGGGACTGCAGCCGAAGCGCGATCTTGCCCGACGTGGTAGTCTTGCCCGAGCCCTGCAGCCCCACCATCAGGATCGGGATCGGGGCGGCGGCGTTCAGGTTGAGCGGCACCGCGCCGGCACCGCCCAGCGACTCGATCAGGCAGTCGTTGACGATCTTGGCCACCGCCTGGCCGGGCGAGATGCTGTCCAGCACCTCGTGCCCGACCGCGCGCTCGCGCACGCGCGCCGTGAAGTCGCGCACCACCGGCAGCGCCACGTCGGCGTCCAGCATGGCGAGCCGGACCTCGCGCATCGCCTCGACGACGTCGCCCTCCGACAGCGCGCCACGGGTGCGCAGCCGGTCGAACACCCCCGAGAGCCTGCCTGACAGAGCGTCGAACACGGCCGCATCTCCTCCAACCGTACACGCGCCGCTGCGCGAGCCTTCGCGAAGCGGCGTGTCTGATCGGCGCCGGGCCTAGTGGTCGCACCGCCCCTTGTCAACATCGCCGCGCATCGGATTGCGGATCAGCGGCGCACCCGGCGTCGGCGCAGTCGGCGGATCCTCATCCAATCTGCGATCCGCTGCATGGCATACGCGGTCAGCACCCCACCGGCGGCGGCCACGACCGTTTGCCAAGCGCCGCCATGTCCGCGGGACGCGTTCAGCATCCCGTGGAACGGGATCGCGAGGAGGGCGGCGAGGAAGGCGGTGCCGGCAGCCCAACATCCCATCGCCCTCGCCCTACGGGATGGCGACCGACGCCGCCGGTCGCCCTATAAGCGTCCCGCCCGCACCCGACAGGATCCGCATGCCGCAGCCCGCAGCCCGACCGCTTCCCCTGTCCATGCTGGGAGCGCTCGGCATCGTCTACGGCGATCTCGGCACCAGCCCGCTCTACGCCATGCAGACGGTGCTCCAGACCATCGGCGGCACGCCCTCGCCCGAGGCGGTGACCGGCGTGCTGTCGGTGATCGTGTGGGCGCTGATCGTGGTGGTGGCGATCAAGTACTGCCTGCTGGTGATGCGCGCCGACAATGCCGGCGAGGGCGGCATCCTGGCGCTGACCGCGCTGGTCACGGGCAGCGAGCCGGACGAGGAGCGTCCCGACCAGCCGCCGCCGCCCACGCGCGGACGGCGGCACGCGGCGCTGCTGGTGACGGTGGGGCTGTTCGGCGGCGCCATGCTCTACGGCGACGGCATCCTGACCCCCTCGATCTCGGTGCTGAGCGCGGTCGAGGGCATCAAGGTGGCGGCCCCGCACCTCGGCCACTGGGTGCTGCCGATGGCGCTGCTGATCCTGGTCGGGCTGTTCCTGCTGCAGCCGTTCGGCACCGAGCGCATCGGGCAGCTGTTCGGGCCGGTCATGCTGATCTGGTTCGTGGTCATCGGCGCGCTGGGCGCGGTCGCGCTGCTGCGCCATCCCGCCGTGCTGTGGGCGGTCGATCCCCGCCATGCCGTCCGCTTCCTGGCCGGTCACGGCTGGCACAGCTTCGCCGTGCTGGGCGGCGCGTTCCTGGCGCTGACCGGCGCCGAAGCGTTGTATGCCGACATGGGCCATATCGGCCGGCTGCCGATCCGGCTGTCCTGGTTCGGGGTGGCGCTGCCGGCGCTGCTGCTGTGCTACGCCGGCCAGTCCGCCAGCCTGATCGGCCTGGCCAAGATGCCCGACAACCCGTTCTACGGCATCATCCCGCAGGGGATGTTCCACCTCGCCATCTGGCCGATGGTGATCCTGGCCACGCTGGCGACCATCATCGCCAGCCAGGCGATCATCACCGGCGTGTTCTCCATCACCCGCCAGGCGATCCAGCTCGGCTGGTTCCCCGGCCTCAACATCCGGCAAACGTCCGACCGCGAGTATGGCCAGATCTACGTGCCGGTGATGAACTGGGTGATGATGGTGGCGACGCTCGCCCTGACCGCCGCCTTCGGCAGCTCGGCCAGCCTGGCCGGCGCCTACGGCATGGCCGTGTCCACCACCATGCTGCTGACCACCATGCTGCTCTACGCGTATCTCCGCCACGTGGCGCGGTGGGCCGTGGCCGCCGCGGTCCCGACGGTGGCGGTCCTGCTGGCGGTGGACGCCGCCTTCTTCGCCGCCAACCTGCTCAAGGTGGCGCAGGGGGGCTACGTCCCGCTGCTGGTGGGCGGGCTGGTGTTCGCCGTCATGACCAGCTGGCGCAGCGGCATCGCGGCATTGCGTAGCGCCGCCCTTCGCAGCGTCGAGCCTGGCGACCTTGGGCCCGGTAACATCGACCCCGCCGCGATGGATGCGATGACGCCGGACGGGCTGGTGCGCCGCATGAACGAGGGCACGGTGCCGCGGGTGCCGGGCACGGCGGTGTTCCTGACCCGGCTGCGCGAGCCGGTACCGCCGGTGATCCTGTCCCACGTCGAGCAGTTCGGGGCGCTCCAGGAACACGTCGTCACCCTCACCGTGGAGTTCGCCGACGTGCCCCGCGTCGGCGCCGACGAGCGGGTCAGCGTGCGCCGCCACGACGGCGACGTGTGGCACGTGATCGCCCGCTATGGCTTCGTCGAGATCCCGTCCCTGCCGGCGGCGCTGGCGGAGGCTCGTGACCAGGGCTGCCCGGTGGCGCCGGCCGAGGCGGTGTTCATCGCCGCCCGCGACGAGGTGGTGGGCGGCACCGCCGAACACCGGTCACGGCTGCCGGCGCCGCTTCCGGGCTGGCGCCGTTGGCTGTTCGGCGTCATGTATCGGAACGCGGTCCACCTCGCGGACCGCTTCGACCTGCCATCCGACCGCTTCGTGCAGATCGGGCGGCAGATCGCGCTTTGACCCCGGGAGCGGGCCAGGTTCTTGGGCCTCGTGTCGGCAGGTGAGAAGGGAAGATCATGGCCTACAAGGTGAACTACAACTTCCAGAAGGCCGAGCGCGACCGCGCCAAGGCGGCCAAGAAGGAGGCCAAGCTCCGCGAGAAGCAGGCTAACCGCGGCGGTACCGACGCCGAGACCCTCGAGTCCGCGAGCGGCGATGCCGCGCCGCAGCCGCCTCAGGATGCCGCGTCCGACTGACATGGAGCCGGGAGGGGACGACGATCCCCTCCGCCCCTACCCCTTGTCGGCGTACGGGTTCCGGGTGCCCCGGAGCTGCAGCCGGATCGGCGTTCCGGGCAGGTCGAAGGCCTCGCGCAGCCCGTTCACCAGGTAGCGCTGGTAGTCTTCCGGTAGCAGCTCGGCCCGGGTCCCGAACAGGATGAAGGTGGGCGGCCGCGCCTTCGCCTGGGTCATGTAGCGCAGCTTCAGCCGGCGCCCCCCCACCAGCGGCGGCGCGTGCCGCTCCAGCGCGCCCTCGAACCAGCGGTTGAGCGCGCCGGTCGACACGCGCCGGTTCCATACCGCGTGCGCAGCACGCACCGCCGGCAGCAGCCGGTGCACCCCGGCCCCGGTCAGCGCCGAGAACGACACCACCGGGATGCCGCGCATCTGCGCCAGCGAGAACTCGATCCGATCGCTGATCGCCTTGCGGGTGGGGATACGGTCTTCCACCGCGTCCCACTTGTTCAGCGCCAGCACGCAGCCGCGGCCCTCGCGCTCGATCAGGCGGGCGATCTGCAGGTCCTGGTCGTGCACCCCGAGCGTGGCGTCGAGCGCCAGCACCACGATCTCGGCCATCTTCAGCGCGTCCAGCGAGGCCGACACCGACAGCCGTTCCAGCTCCGCCTCGACCCGCGCCTTGCGGCGCAGGCCGGCCGTGTCCACCAGCTCGATCGGCCCCTCCGCATCGGCCAGCAGCACCGACACCGCGTCACGGGTCAGCCCCGGTTCCGGTCCGGTGATCATCCGCTCCTCGCCCAGCAGCCGGTTCAGGAGCGTCGACTTGCCGGCGTTGGGTCGGCCGACGATCGCCAACCGCAGCGGCCCCGGCGGACGCGGCGGCAGGACCGCCTCCTCGCCCTCGACCGGGTCCACCGGTAGGGCCCCAGTCGGTATGCCGTCGTCGTCCGCGGCCGCCTCATCCGATACCACCTCTCCGGGCGCGTCTCCCGACGCATCCCCCGGCACGGGCGGCAGGCGTTCCGCGATCTCGCCCATCAGGTCGGCCAGCCCCTCGCCATGCTCGGCCGAGACCGCTAGCGGGCTGCCCAGCCCCAGGCTGTAAGCATCCAGCGCCGCGGCGGCGCCGGCGCGGCCCTCGGCCTTGTTGGCCACCAGCATCACCGGCCGGCCCTGGCGCCGCAGCCAGGCGGCGAAGTGCGCATCGGCCGGCGTGATCCCGCTGCGCGCGTCGATGCAGAACAGCACCAGGTCGGCCTGCGCCACCGCATGCTCGGACGAGGCGCGCATCCGCCCATACAGGCTGTCGGGCGCCGCCTCCTCCAGCCCGGCGGTGTCGATCAGCCGTACCCGGCGGCCGCGCAGCAGCGCCTCCGCGTCCTTGGCGTCGCGCGTCACCCCCGGCGTGTCGGACACGATGGCGCGCCGGCCGCCGGCCAGCCGGTTGAACAGGGTCGACTTGCCGACGTTGGGCCGGCCGGCGATCACCACCACCGGCAGCAGCCCGAACGGCGTCACGTCGCTGGACGGCGGCGCCGACCGGCTGCCCCGCCTCACCGCCGGACGTCCGGGCGGGTATCAGCCATACGCGGTCAGCTTGCCGTCCTCGCTGATCAGCAGCATGCGTCCGCCGGCGGCGATCGGCGTCATCGCCCCGGCACTGTCGAGCTTGGTGACGGGCCCGAGCTTGCCGGTCAGCGCGTCCACCCGGATCATGCCCTGCTTGGGGAAGTCGCTGACGCAGAGGAGCTGGCCGTCGACCAGCAGCGGTCCGGTCCAGCCGATCGGCCCCTTCTGCGGCTTGGGCCTGCGGAACCGTGGCAGCACCGTCACCCAGCGCACGTGGCCGCTGCCCTTGTCCAGGCAGGCCAGCTGCTGGTCCAGGCTCAGCAGGAACAACCATTCGCCCGCCACCACGAGCCCGTCCTTGCCGGCGACCGTGCGCTCCCACAGCCGACGGCCGGAGCGCATGTCCACCGCGGTCAGCACCTGCCCCACGCTGATCACGTAGGCGGTGCCGTCCGAGATCACCGGCAGCCCGTGCACGGAGGAGAAGTCGAGGATCGAGTTGCGGCCGCCGCTGGACCCCAGCGTATCGCTCCACAGCACGTCGCCCGACTCGACCCGCAGCGCCGCCACGTCGCCGGAACCGAACCCCGCCAGCACCGTGCTGCCCACCACCGCCGGCGCCGGCTGGCCGAACACGATCGTCTGCGAGGCGCTGGCCTGGTAAGTCCAGAGCTGATGTCCGTTGCCGGCCTCCAGCGCATACAGCCGCTCGTCGATGGTGCCGAAGAACATGCGGCCGTCCACCACGGTGGGCGCGGACCGGCCGGGGGTGCCGACGCCGGTCCGCCACTTCACCACGCCGCTATTGGCGTCGAGCGCCAGCGACTCCGCCACCCCGTCCACCACGAACACGGTGCCGTCGGCGTGGGTGAGCCCGCCGCCGATGTTGGACGAGCGGTTCTTCTTCGGCTTGGTGTCGGTGCGCCAAACCTGGGCCCCGGTGCCGACGTCGAACGCGGTGACCACGCCGTGGCTGTCCATGGTGAACACCCGGCCGTCCGCCACCACCGGCTCGGCGGCCAGCACGTCTCGGGTGCCGACACCGTTGCCGACGCTGGCGCTCCACAGCGGGCGCGCGCCGGTGACATGCGCGTTGATCGACTCGTGGCTGGGCACCCGGCCCGGCTGCGACCAGTCCGGCAGGGCCACCGCCGGCGGCAGGCTGATCGGGGTGGTGTCGGTGTTGTCCACCACCAGCCCGGCGCCCGTGCTCAGCACGTCCTCGCGCCGCCCCACCAGCACGGGCTTGGCGTCGTCGTCGTCGAAGATGCCGCAGCCGGCCGCCGGCAGCGCCAGCGCACCGAGGCCCGCCAGCAGCACCGTGCGCCGGCCCATCCCCGATCCCGGCCGGGGCGCTCCGGGCGCCGCATCGCCGGTCCGAGGAGGCCTTGCCCGGGAAGGGTCGTCGCGCTCGTGCATCATCCGTTGGTCTTTGCAGGGTCGAGGGTCTCGAGGAGGCCGCCGGCCCGGGTCCGCGTGCCTTCCGGCGCCGTCGCGTCCTGGCTCAGCGCCAGCAGCTTGCGCCGTGCGTCGGCGACGTGGCCGGCGCCGAGGTCGATCAGCGCGTCGGTTTCCTGCGCCAGCGCCCGCCACGGGCTGTCCGGCGTCAGGATATCGCGCAGCCGCGTCTTGAGGATGGCCGGGTCGGCGCCGCCCGCCTGGTGCTGCACCCACAGGAGATCGGCCAGACCGCGGAAGTCAGGGTCCGCCGAACGATCCTGGGCCACGCGGTCCCACAGGGCGAGCGCCCGCTTGTGATCGCGGTCCTCCCAGCACAGCGCCGCCAGCCGCAGCCGCGCCAGGGTCGCGAACCCGTCCGGGGCGGTGTCCGCGACCCGCCCCAGCTCGTCGATCGCGCGGCGC
>CAXUBN010000059.1:0-3366 GCA_964249255.1 uncultured Acetobacteraceae bacterium
GGGGTGCGGCGTGCGGGGCGGGCGGCGTGGCCAGGATGTCGCGGCCGCGGCCGGCGCCGCCGCGATTGAGCACCGCCAGCGACAAGGACAGCAGCATGAAGATCGCGGCCAGGATCGCCGTTGTTCGGGTCAGCAGGTTGGCGGTGCCGCGCCCGCTCATGAACGCGCCCATGCCCTGGCTGGAGCCGATGCCGAGTCCGCCGCCCTCGCTGCGCTGGATCAGCACCACGCCGATAAGCGTTAGGGTCACCAGGAGATGCAGCACCAGCAGCACGTCGATCATGGCAGGCGGTTCCGGAGCAGGCTCAGCCGCGCGCGGCGGCGGCGATCGCGAGGAAGTCGGTCGGCTTCAGGCTGGCGCCGCCGACCAGCGCGCCCCCCACCTCGGGCACCGCCAGCAGTGCGGCAGCATTGCCGACGTTGACCGAGCCGCCATACAGGATGCGTACGCCACGCCCGGCCTCGCCGAACTGTCGTATCAGCTCGGCGCGGATAAAGGCGTGCATGGTGGCGACGTCGTCGGCGGTGGCGGTGCGGCCGGTGCCGATCGCCCACACCGGCTCGTAGGCGACCACGCCCGCGCCGTCCGCGAAGCCGTGCGGCAGGCTCCCCTTGAGCTGCCAGCCAACCGTGTCCTCGTGCCCATCGGCGGCGCGCTGGTCCTCGGTCTCGCCGACGCACACGATCGGCAGGAGGCCGGCCTCGGTGGCGGCCACCACCTTCTCGCGCACCGTCTCGTCCAGCTCCTTGTGGTTCTGGCGCCGTTCGGAATGGCCCAGGATCACGTGCGTGGCGCCGAGGTCACGCAGCATCGGCGCCGAGATGTCGCCGGTGTGGGCGCCCCTGGGGGCCATGTGGCAGTCCTGCGCGCCGACCGCGAACCGGCTGCCGGACAGGATCCGCGCCGTGCCCGCGACCTGCGTCACCGGCGGGCAGACCAGAAGCTCGGCGGCGTCACCGACCCCCGCCGCGCCGTCGCGCAGCGCCTGCGCCAGGGCCTCGGCCTCCGCGGTCAGGCCATTCATCTTCCAGTTGCCGGCGATCAGTTGGCGGCTCATTCCCGGATCATCCCGCAGGGCATGGTGTCGGAAGGGGTCGGCCGCGGCGGCGGTCCCGAATCCGCCGTGATAGACCATGCGGCCTGCGGCATGACAAGCACGCGTCGCATCCCTATGGTGCGCCGCCTTCGCCCAGCCCGCCCGCCAGGATCGCCCTCATGCTCGCCTTCATGCGCCGCGTCTTCATCGGCTCCTGGCTGGGACGCATCCTCGCGGTGCTGATCCTGCTGAGCTTCGGCGCCTGGGGCATCGGCGACTTCGCGTCCAGCATCCTGGGCGGTGGCACCGGGGAGGTCGCCCGCGTCGGCGGCCACGATATCGGTCTATCGGAGTTCCAGCGCACCTACGAGCGTGACCTGGCGGCGGGGGCGCAGCGTCAGGGCCTGAGCGACCCGACCGCGTTGCCGCTGCCCGAGCGCCGCCAGATCGCGGGGCAGGCGCTGCAGCAGCTGGTGGTGCAGGCGGTGATCGCCGACGCCGCGCGCCACGCCGGCATCGCGGTGCCGGACGCGGTGGTGCGCGAGCAGGTGTTCGCCGAGAAGGCGTTCCAGGGTCCCGACGGCAGCTTCAGCCGCACCGAGTTCGACCGGCGCATCGCCGCCGCCGGCTTCACCGAGGATGGCCTGTTGGCGATCTTCCGGGCCCAGGCCGCCGCCACCGCGCTGATCGAGCCAATCCGGATCGGCGCCGTGGCGCCGCCGGAACTGCTGCGCCGCGCCTTCGCCTTCGGCACCGAGCAGCGCGTGCTGGACATGCTGGCGCTGCCGTTCTCCCAGGTTTTACCGCCCGCCGATCCCGACGAGGCCGCGCTGCACCGCTTCTACGACAACAACCGGGATCGCTTCGCGGCACCCGAGTATCGGCGCATCAAGCTCGTGCTGCTGTCGCCGGCGACGATCGGCCGCGATCTCACGGTATCCGAGGCCGACGAGCGCAAGAGCTACACGGAGTTCCTCACCCGCTACCAGGTGCCGGAGAAGCGCTCGGTGCAGGTCCTGATCGCACCCAACCAGACGGAGGCCGTGCGGCTGGCCGCCCAGTGGCGGGGCGGGGCAGATTGGGCGACGCTGCAGGCGGCGGCGAAGGATGCGACCCCGGTGTCTCTCGATGACGCCACCGCCGCCAGCATCCCATCGCCCGACCTGGCCCGGCTGGTGTTCGCGGCCACCCCCGGCACCGTCGCCGGCCCGTCGCAGACCGAGGCCGGCTGGGCCCTGGTGCGCGTGTCCAAGGTGACGCCGGCCGACAACCGCAGCTTCGAGCAGGTGCGGGACGAGTTGCACGACACGATCGGCACGGCCCGCGCCGTGGAGCTGCTGCCGGCCCGGGTGCAGAAACTCCAGGATGCGATCGCCGGCGGCGGCCTCGACTCCATCCCTGCGGACCTGGGCGCCGCCGCCGCCGAGGGCACGCTGGATGCGCAGGGCCTGACCCAGGATGGCGAGCCGGCGCCGATGCCGGGCTCCGAGGCGGTGCGCAAGGCGATGGTGGCGCAGGCCTTCGCCACGCCTCAGGGCAATGTGCCGACGCTGATGCAGGGTCCGGAGAACGGCTCCTATGCGTTGGTGGTCGAGCAGGTGACGCCGGCGGCGCCGCTCGGCTTCGCGCAGGCGGAAGGCCGGGTGCGTGTCGCCTGGCGGGCGGATGCGGTACGCCACGCCGACGAGCAGCAGGCCGCGACCCTCTACGACGCGGCTGCCAAGGGGGGCGGACTGGCCGCGGTCGCCGGCGGCCGGCCCGGCTTCCAGCACGACGTGGTGGCGCATCGCGGAGACACCGCGGGCCCGGTGCCGTCGAACCTGGCTCAGATCGCCTTCTCGCTGCGACCGGGGACCTCGACCATGGTCGAGACCCCGGACGGATTCGTGGTCGCCACCGTCACCGCTGTGCGCCATCCCGATCCGGCCGCCAACGCCCTGCAATACGCCCGGGCACGCCAGTCGCTCGACGCCGCGATGGCCGACGACGTCGAGAACACCTACGTCGAGGCGCTGCGCAACCGCGCCCATCCGCGGATCAACGGCAACGCGGTCGAGCAGGTGCTGGGTCCGGCGGCCGGCAGCAGCTCGTGAGCGGGGGCGGCACGGCGGTCTGGACGGTCGAGGCCGCCGACCTGCTGACGCCGGTCGCCGCCTTCCTGAAGCTGCGCCGCCACCTGCCCGGGGCCGACCGCAACGGTCTGCTGCTGGAAAGCATCGAGGGCGGCGTCGCGCGCGGCCGCTACTCGGTGATCGGCCTGCTGCCTGACCTCCTGTGGCGCTGCCGTGACGGACCGGCCGCCAGCGGCACCGATGCGGCGGCGCTCGTC
>CAXUBN010000059.1:3376-10349 GCA_964249255.1 uncultured Acetobacteraceae bacterium
ACAGGGCTTCGTGCCCGACGACCGGCCGGCGATCGACAGCCTGCGGGCGCTGGTGGCCGACAGCCGCCTGTCCCTGCCGGATGGTCTGCCGCCGATGATCGGCGGCGTGTTCGGCTATCTCGGCTACGAGATGGTGCGGCAGATCGAGCGTTTGCCGAACCCGCCTGCCGACGATCTTGGCCTGCCGGAGGCGATGCTGCTGCGCCCCTCGCTGTTCGCTGTGTTCGACAACGTGCGGGACGAGCTGACCCTGGCGGTGCCGGTGCGGACGACCGAACCGGACGACCGCCTCGCCGCGGAGGCGCTGCTGGCGACAGCGCGTGACGCCCTGGCACGCGCGCTGCCGCTGGCCGAGCCCGCATCGGCAGGCGTGGCGACGGGTGCGATCGAGCCTGAGTCGAACTTCACCCGGGATGCGTTCCTCCACGCGATCGACCGCGCCAAGACATATATCGCCGCCGGCGACGCGTTCCAGGTGGTGCCGAGCCAGCGATTCTCGGCATCGTTCCCGCTGCCCGGCCTGGCGCTCTACCGTGCGTTGCGCCGGATCAACCCGGCTCCGTTCCTGTTCTTCCTCGACTTGTCGGACGGCGAGGATGACTTCCAACTGGTCGGCAGCAGCCCGGAAGTGCTGGTGCGGCTGCGCGACGGCGTGGTGACCGTGCGGCCATTGGCCGGCACCCGGCCGCGCGGCGCCGATCCGGCCGCCGACCGGCAACTGGAGGCCGACCTGCTCGCTGATCCCAAGGAACGGGCCGAGCACCTGATGCTCGTTGATCTGGGCCGCAACGACGTCGGCCGGGTGGCCGAGCTGGGCAGCGTGCGGGTGGCGGAAAGCTTCGCGATCGAGCGGTTCAGTCACGTGATGCACATCTCGTCCACCGTGACCGGTCGGCTGCGCCCGGGGCTGGATGCGCTGGACGCGCTGGCCGCCGGGTTCCCGGCCGGCACCCTGACGGGTGCCCCGAAGATCCGGGCGATGGAGATCATCGACGAGCTGGAGCCGACCCGGCGCGGCACCTACGCCGGCTGCATCGGTTACTTCGGCGCGGACGGCGCCATGGACACCTGCATCGGCCTGCGCATGGCGCTGCTCAAGGACGGCCGGATGCACGTGCAGGCCGGATGCGGCGTGGTCGCCGACAGCGTGCCGGAGGCCGAGTACGAGGAAACCCGCCAGAAGGCCCGCGCCCTCTTCCGCGCCGCCGAGATCGCCCTCTCCTAGGCCCGGATCGGGGTCCAGGGCAGGGTCCTGACCCTTCCCTCACGCTGCCGCCATCGCGTCCTCCCGCGACAGCACCCGCACCAGTTCCACCTGCACCGCATCCGCCCGGTTGTTCGCCACCTGGCACGTCCCGGCGGCCTCGTGCCCACCGCCGCCGTAACCGAGGCAGACCGCGCCGACATCGATCGGCGAGCCGCGGTCGAGGATCGACTTGCCGATGGCGAACACGGTGTTCTGCCGGCGCACCCCCCACATGACGTGTGCCGAGACCTCGCATTCGGGGAACAGGGCGTACACGGTGAAGCGGTTGCCGGCGTAGATCACCTCCTCGTCACGGAGGTCGATCAGGGCCAGCTTGCCGTGCAGGGTGGTGCAGCGCCGCAGCTGGTCCGTGAACGCCTCGCGATGCGCGCGGTAGATCTCGACGCGCTCGCGCACGTCCGGCAGCGTAAGCACCTCGTCGATGCCGCTATCCCGGCAGCGCTCGATCAGCTGCATCATCAGCTCGTAGTTTGAGATGCGGAAGTCGCGGAAGCGGCCAAGGCCGGTGCGGCTGTCCATCAGGAAGTTCAGCAGCACCCAGCGCTGCGGATCCAGGATCTCGGCACGGCTGAACCGCGCCATGTCGGCCTGGTCCACGGCGTCCATCAGCTCGGCGCCGATGCGCGGAAACGCGGCTGCACCCCCGAAATGATCACGAACGACGCGGGCGGCGGACGGTGCGGACGGGTCAATCACGTGGTTGGCCGGGGTGTCGGCACCGCGGCGGGAGAGCTCGCTCGCGTGGTGGTCGAACGTCAGGTGGCAGCCGGCGACATAGGGCAGGTTGGTGACGATGTCGCGGTTGGTGATCGGGATCAGTCCGTCCTGCATGTCCTTGGGATGGACGAACTTGATGTCGTCGATGAGGTCGAGCTCGCGCAGCAGCATGCCGCAGACGAGGCCGTCGAAGTCGCTGCGGGTGACGAGGCGGTATTTCGGGTTCGGCATGGGGTGCGTCCGGCTGGATAACGCAAATCCTGACGGCCGGACCGCTAAGATTCGGTTACGTCGGTGTCGGTTTGACCGTCCCGTGGCAGCGGCGCACCATGCTCAAATGATCTTGTTGATCGACAACTACGACAGTTTCACCCACAACCTCGTGCACTACCTGGGGGAGTTGGGCGAGGGCTGTGACGTGCGGCGCAACGACAGTCTTTCCGTGGGGGACGCGCTGGCGCTCCGGCCGGAGGCGATCGTGCTGTCGCCAGGGCCGTGCTCTCCGAACGAGGCCGGCATCTGCTGCGCGCTGATCGCGGCGGCGGCGGCCGACCGGGTGCCGGTGTTCGGCGTGTGCCTGGGCCACCAGGCGATCGGCCAGGTGTTCGGCGCGGCCGTGGTGCGGGCACCGATGCCGATGCACGGCAAGGTGAGCCCGATCCTGCATGAGGGCGGCGGCGTGTTCTCGGGCCTGCCGTCCCCGTTCAACGCCACGCGCTACCATAGCCTGACCCTGCGACCGGACAGCCTGCCGGACGCGCTGATCGCCACCGCGCATACCGGCGACGGCGTCGTGATGGGCGTGTCGCATCGGGACCTGCCGATCCACGGCGTGCAGTTCCATCCCGAGAGCATCGCCTCCGAGCACGGCCATGCCATCCTGGCCAACTTCCTGACGCTGGTCCGCCGTGAGCCGCGACCGGAACGGCGGATGCGCGCCGCCTGACCATGGCATCCTGAGTACGGCGTGCACGCCGCCACCCGAACAGGTCCCATCGGCGTCCCCCGGGCGAGACCGTGCTGAGGCCGTTGCTGGCCCGGATCGCCGACGGGCATGTCCTGTCGGAGGCCGAGGCCGAGGCCGCTTTTGGCGGCGTGATGTCGGGCGAGGCCACCGCGGCGCAGCTCGCCGCCCTGCTGATGGGGCTGCGGATGCGGGGCGAGACCGTGTCCGAGCTCGTCGGCGCGGCGCGGGCGATGCGGGCGCACATGCGCACCATGGCGGGGGTCGAGGGGGCGGTCGATGTGTGCGGCACCGGCGGCGACGGCCACGCCACCCTGAACGTATCGACCGCGGTGGCCTTCGTGCTGGCGGCGCTGGGCGTGCCGGTGGCCAAACACGGCAACCGGGCGGTGTCGTCGCGCGCCGGCGCGTCCGACACGCTTCAGGCGCTGGGCATCCCGCCGGAACCCGACCCGCATGCGCTGGAACAGTCGCTGCGGCGGCACGGCCTCGCCTTCCTGTCGGCGCCGCTGCACCATCCGGCGATGCGGCACGCCGCCGCGGTCCGCGCCGAATTGGGCTTCCGCACCGCCTTCAACCTGCTGGGACCACTGTGCAACCCGGCCGGCGTGCGCCGGCAGATGCTCGGCGTGTTCGATCTGGCCTGGCAGCTGCCGCTCGCCCGCGCGCTGCGCCTGCTGGGGACCGAGCAGGCCTGGGTGGTGCATGGCGAGGATGCCGGATGGAGTTCGGGGGGCGGCGGTCCGGGTCTCGACGAGTTCGGCCTGGCCGGCCCGACCCGGGTGGTAGCCCTGCGGTCCGGCCGGCTCGGCCGGTTCAGCGTCGAGCCGGCCGACGTCGGCCTCCCCTCCTGGCCGCTGGCGGCGATCACCGGCGGCGACCCGGTGCACAACGCCGCCATGCTGGAGCGTCTGCTCGGCGGCGAGGTGGGGGGTGCGATCGGCGCCTACCGCGACACCGTTCTGCTCAACGCGGCCGCCGCCTTGCAGGTGAGCGCGCAGGGGCATATCTCGGGGTGGCGGTCGGACGAGCTGCATCCGGATGACGGCGCGGCGGTGCCGGAGATACCGCCCCCGCTTGACGCGTTGCGCGACGGTCTTGCTCGGGCCGCACGGGCGATCGACGATGGTAGGGCTCAGGCCGTGTTGCGTGCGATGCGCCGTTCGCCGGACCCTCGCTGATTCCGCGCGCCACCACAGGACCGCTGCATGACCCCGGACGTGCCGAACCTCGCACTGCCAGATCTTGCACCGCAGGACATGCCGGACGTGCTGGCACGGATCTGCGCCCAGACCCGGGTCGAGGTCGATCGGCGCAGCGACACCATGCCGCTGCGGGAGATCCGGCTACGGTTGCGCGACCTGGCCGAACCGCCGCGCGGCTTCGGCCAGGCGCTGTGGCGCAAGGCCGCGGAGCGCCAGGTCGGCATGATCGCCGAGATCAAGAAGGCATCGCCGTCGGCCGGGGTGATCCGTCCCTCGTATGACCCGGCCGGCATCGCGCGGGAATACCAGGCCGCCGGCGCCGCCTGCCTGTCGGTGCTGACGGAAGGGCCATCGTTCGGCGGCCACGTCGCCGACCTGCAGATCGCGCGGGCCGCGGTGCGGCTGCCGGTGCTGCGCAAGGACTTCATCCTGGATCCGTGGCAGGTGTACGAGAGCAGGCTGCTCGGCGCCGACTGCATCCTGCTGATCATGGCGGCACTCAGCGACGGCATGGCGGCCGAGCTGCTGGACCTGGCCCGCTCGCTCGACCTCGATGTGCTGGTCGAGGTGCACGACGAGGCCGAACTGTATCGGGCGCTCGGGCTGAACACGTCGCTGGTCGGGATCAACAACCGGGACCTGCGCACGTTGCGGACCGATCTCGACACCACGCTGCGGCTGGCGCCGCTGGTGCCGCCGGACCGCATCGTGGTGGCGGAAAGCGGGATCCGCAGCCGCGCCGACGTGGTGCGGCTGGCCGGGGCCGGCGCGTCCTGCTTCCTGGTTGGCGAAAGCCTGCTGCGCCAGCCCGATGCCGGCGCCGCCTGCGCCGCGCTGCTGGGAGCGGCGTGAGATGGCGATTGATCGGCCCGACGGCGCGCAAGCGGAGCCACGCCTCAGCCACCTCGACGAGGCCGGACGGGCGACCATGGTCGACGTATCGGCCAAGCCCGCCACGGCGCGGGAGGCGATGGCGGCGGCGCGGGTGGTGATGCGACCGGACACGCTGCGACTGATCGCCTCGGGCACCGTGCCGAAGGGCGACGTCTTCGCGGCGGCGCGGATTGCGGGCATCATGGCGGCGAAACGGACTGCGGAGCTGATCCCGCTCTGTCATCCGCTGCCGATCAGCGCCGTGGTGCTGTCGCTGGAACCGGATCGCGCCGGGGACGGCGTGCTGATCGGGGCCACGGTGCGCACCACCGGGCCCACGGGGGTGGAGATGGAGGCGCTCACCGCGGCAACCGTTGCGGCGTTGACCATCTATGACATGTGCAAGGCGGTTGATCGCGGCATGCGGATCGAGGACGTGCGGGTGGTGCGCAAGACCGGCGGCACGTCGGGCACCGTCGAGGCGACCTCGCGGCGGCCGGAACGGGACTGAACTGCGCCGAATGACGCCGGCGCACGGAACAGGGTTGATGGGGTGGCGAGGATGAGCGCAGCGAGACAACAGCCGGCCGAGGCGTCATATGGCAGCAACGGCCCGTCGATGGGCCGGGAAGACCTGTCCCGCGCCTACGGGGACATGCTCCTGATCCGCCGCTTCGAGGAGCGCACCGGCCAGCTCTACGGCATGGGGCTGATCGGCGGCTTCTGCCACCTCTACATCGGCCAGGAGGCGATCGTGGTCGGCGTGCAGATGACGCTGAAGACGGGCGACAAGATCGTCACGTCGTATCGCGACCACGGCCACATGCTGGCCGCCGGCATGGACCCCAAGGGCGTCATGGCGGAGCTGACCGGCCGCGCCACCGGCTACTCGCGCGGCAAGGGCGGCTCCATGCACATGTTCTCCAAGAAGGAGCACTTCTACGGCGGCCACGGCATCGTCGGCGCTCAGGTATCGATCGGGGCCGGCCTGGCCTTCAGCAACAAGTATCGCGGCACCGACGAGGTGGCGGTGGCCTACATGGGCGACGGCGCGTCCAACCAGGGACAGGTGTACGAGAGCTTCAACCTGGCGGCGCTGCAGCGTCTGCCCTGCGTGTTCGTGATCGAGAACAACCAGTACGGCATGGGCACCAGCGCCGCGCGCTCGTCCGCATCCAAGGCGCTGTGGCGCAACGGCGAGCCCTGGGGGATCCCGGGCCGGCAAGTGGACGGCATGGACGTGGTGGCGGTGCGGGACGCGGCGGCGGAGGCGGTGGCGCATTGCCGTGCCGGTCACGGCCCGTACCTGCTGGAGATGAAGACCTACCGGTATCGCGGCCATTCGATGTCGGACCCGGCCAAGTATCGCACCCGCGAGGAGGTCGAGCAGATGCGGCGCGAGCACGACGCGATCGAGGCGGCGCGCCACGCCCTGGTCGGCTTGGGCGCCACCGAGGCGGAGCTGAAGGCGACCGACGACGCGATCAAGCGGCGCGTGGCCGAGGCGGCCGAGTTCGCGCAGTCGAGCCCGGAGCCGGATCCGGCCGAGCTCTGGACCGACGTGCTGGTGGAGGTCTGAGGCGCCATGTCGACGCAGGTGCTGATGCCGGCGCTGTCCCCCACCATGACGGAGGGCAAGCTCGCACGTTGGCTGAAGAAGGTGGGCGACAGCGTCGCCGCCGGTGACGTGATCGCCGAGATCGAGACCGACAAGGCGACCATGGAGGTCGAGGCGGTCGACGAGGGCACGCTCGCGCGCATCCTCGTGCCCGACGGGACCGAGAACGTCGCCGTCAACACGCCGATCGCCGTGATCACGGAGGAGGGCGAAGACCTCTCCGCCGTGCCCGCGAGCAACGGCGCCGCGCCGCCCGACCCTTCGCAGGCCGCCGCGACCCGGCCGGGTACGGGCGAGGGCGCCTGCCTGACCGAACTGGGCGGCGAGAA
>CAXUBN010000060.1:0-10208 GCA_964249255.1 uncultured Acetobacteraceae bacterium
CCGGTGATGGTCTTCCAGTTGGTCAGCATGCCGCCGAGCCAGCGGTGGTTGACGTGATACTGGCCGCAGCGCGCCGCCGCCTCCGCGACGTGCTCCGCCGCCGCCCGCTTGGTGCCGACGAACAGCACGCGGCCGCCGCCGGCCACCGTGTCGCGCACGGCCTTGAGCGCGCGGTCGAGCATCGGCACGGTCTGCTGCAGGTCGATGATGTGGACCTGGTTGCGGACCCCGAACAGGTAGGGCCCCATGCTGGGGTTCCAGCGGCGCGTATGGTGTCCGAAATGGACACCGGCCTCGAGCAGCTGACGCAAGGTGAAGTCGGGCATCGCCATCGGCGTGCTCCCCGTTTCGACTGGTTGAGCCTCCGCGGGCGCTCCGTCCGTTTCCGGACACCAGAGAAACAGCTCCGCGTGCGAATTACCGGCGGTGGGCCGGCGAGCGCGCATATGGGCGAAACCGCGGCGCGACGCAAGAAGCCGCGGATCGGGTGCCGCCAGGTCTTGATCGCGGCCAGAGCTGACCGGCCCTCATGGCGTTCCCGTGGATCAGCCGAGGCCCTTCGCCTCCCGCGCCGACCAGTAGGCGATCGGATGGAGGGTCCAGCCGACGATGACGCCGGCCTCGACGAACGGATCTCCCCTGACGATCGCCTCGGCCGCTTCCTCGGTGTCGGCGTCGACCACCCACAACGCGCCCATGTCGTCCGTGAAGGGTCCGGCAGCCCAGAGCTGGCCGTTCCGGAGAAACGTCCGGAGATCGTCCCGGTGGGCGGGATGGCTGATCTTCAACCGTTCCCGTTCACCCCCATACGCGATGATCGCGGCGAACTTCATGGAGCCTCCTGCCGGTCCGATCCGGTGATCGTGGGCGGATCAGCGCTCCTCCACCCGCGCGACGCCGCGCACGCCCTTCAGGGACTGCGCCAGGCGCGGCGTCACCATGTAGGCGTCCGGCAGGGCCACCTCCACCGCCGAGGTTTCGTCCAGCGCCGGCAGCAGCACGACGCGGCCGCGGCCGCCGCGCTCGCGGGACAGCAGGTCGCGCACCGGGGCCACCGCGTCCGGCCGCTCGATCCAGATCCGCATCAGGCCGCGGTCCTCGGCCGCCGCCTTGTCGAGCGGCGCCGCGTCCTGCGCCGTCACGCGCAGCATCTCGCCCTCCAGCCGCAGGTCGGCGGTGACCAGGATCGCCTGCCCCACCGCCAGCATGTCCCGCGTGCGCGACAGGACCTCGCTGAAGAATGTCACCTCGCAGGAGCCGGACGCGTCGGACAGCCGCACCCAGGCCATCTTGGTGCCGGTGCGGGTCGGCCGCTCCTTGCGGTCGACCACGCAGCCGGCGATCCGCACCCGCCCCTGCGGCGTCCCCTCCAGCCGGCTGGCCGACACCACGCCCAGTCGGCGCAGCATCGGCGCATACGCGTCCAGCGGATGGCCGGTGAGGTGGAAGCCGATCGCGTCCGCCTCCAGCCCGAGCCGCTCGATGCCCGGCCAGTCGGACACGTCGGGCAGCCGCAGCGTGTCGCGGACCGGCGCCGCGTCGAACACGCCGCCGAACAACCCGCTCTGGCCGCTGGCCGCCTCCTCCGCCTGCAGCTGCGCGCGGCGCAGCAGGGTGTCCGCCGCGGTGAACACGCGGGCCCGGTTGGGATCGAGGCTGTCGAAGGCGCCGGCCTTTGCCAGGTTCTCGATCTGCATCCGGCTGAGCTGGCGGGCGTCGGCGCGCCGCGCGAAGTCGGCCAGGTCGGCGAACGGCGTGGCACCACGCGCCGCCTCGATCGCCTGCATCGCAGCGAAGCCCACCCGCTTCACCGCCGCCAGCGCGTAGCGGATCGACTGCCGCCCGTCCTCGCCCACCTCGACGGAGAAGTCGGCGCCGGACCGGTTGACGTCGGGCGGCAGCACGGCGACGCCGAGCCGCCCCGCCTCCTGGCGCAGCGCCGCCAGCTTATCGGTCTTCTCGCGGGCCAGCGACATGCAGGCGGCCAGGAACGCCACCGGGTGGTTCGCCTTCATCCAGGCGGTCTGGTACGACAGCAGCGCGTAGGCAGCGGCGTGCGATTTGTTGAAGCCGTAGTCGGCGAACCGCGCCATCAGCTCGAACACCTCGATCGCCTTGTCGGCCGGGATGCCGCGCGCCACCGCGCCGTCGCGGAACAGCTCGCGGTGGGTGTCCATCTCGGCGCGGATCTTCTTGCCCATGGCGCGGCGCAGCAGGTCGGCGCCGCCCAGGCTGTAGCCCGCCATCTTCTGGGCGATCTGCATCACCTGCTCCTGGTAGACCATGATGCCGTAGGTCTCGGCCAGGATCTCGCGCAGCTCCTCGTGGGGTGCGTCCCACTTCTCGCCGTGCTTGCGCCGGCAGTAGTCGGGGATGTTGGCCATCGGCCCCGGCCGATACAGGGCGCCGGCCGCGATCAGGTCCTCAAGCTGCGTCGGCCGCATCTGCCGCAGCACGTCGCGCATGCCGGCCCCCTCGAACTGGAACACGCCGGCGGTGTCGCCTCGCGCCAGCATGGCGTAGGTGCGCTCGTCGTCCAGCGGCAGCGCCGCCAGGTCGACCTCCACGCCGAGCTTCGAGAGCATCTGCACGCCGCGCTGCAGGATGGTGAGCGTGGTCAGCCCCAGGAAGTCGAACTTCACCAGGCCGGCCTGCTCGACGAACTTCATGTTGTACTGCGACACCAGCATGTCGCTCTTGGGGTCGCGGTAGAGCGGCACCAGCTCGGCCAGCGGCCGGTCGCCGATCACCACGCCGGCGGCATGGGTGCTGGCGTGGCGGTACAGCCCTTCCAGCTGGAGCGCGATCTCCATCAGGCGGCGCACCGCCTCGTCGCCGGCCCGCATCTCCTGCAGGCGCGGCTCGCCGTCGATCGCCTGGGCGAGCGTCACCGGCTTGGCCGGGTTGTTGGGGATCAGCTCGCAGACCTTGTTGACCACGTGGAACGGCAGCCCCAGCACGCGGCCGACGTCGCGCACCGCGGCACGCGCCTGCAGCTTGCCGAAGGTGATGATCTGCGCCACCCGGTCGGCGCCGTACTCGCCGCGCACGTAGCTGATCACCTCGTCGCGCCGGTCCTGGCAGAAGTCGATGTCGAAGTCGGGCATCGACACCCGCTCGGGGTTCAGGAACCGCTCGAACAGCAGGTTGAACGGGATCGGGTCGATGTCGGTGATGGTGAGCGCCCACGCCGCCAGCGAGCCGGCGCCGGAGCCGCGTCCGGGGCCCACGGGGATATCCTGCCGCTTCGCCCACTGGATGAAGTCGGCCACGATCATGAAGTAGCCGGGGAAGCCCATGGAGGCGATCACGTCGAGCTCGAATGCCAGTCGGGCGCGATAGCTGGCCGCCGTGTCCTCGTCCGCGCGCATCGCCACGAGCCGCCGCTCAAGCCCCTCGGTGGCCATCGCGCGCAGCGTCTCGTCCTCGGTGCTGCCGGCATGAACCTTAGGACACATCGGCAGCAGCGGCTTGCGGGTCTCGGCCTTGATCGCGCAGCGGCGCGCGATCGCCAGCGTGTTGTCGCACGCCTCCGGCAGGTCGGCGAACAGCGCCCGCATGGCGGCGGGCGGCTTGAACCATTGCTCCGGCGTGACCCGCCAGCGGTCGCGCTCGGCCATGGTCCGACCCTGCGCGATGCACAGCAGCGCGTCGTGCGCCTCGTGCATCGCGGGGGTCGCGAAGAAGCACTCGTTGGTCGCCACCAGCGGCAGGCCGAACTCGTCGGCCAGCCCGATCATCCCGGGCTCGATGGCCCGCTCCAGGGGAGTCCCTCCCCCTTGGCCGTGCCGCTGGATCTCGACCGCCACCCGCCCGGAAAAGGCCTGCGTCAGCGTCGCCAGCAGCCGCCTGGCCTCCGCCTCCTGCCCGTCGCCCAGCAGCCGCGCCAACGGGCCGCGCGTGCCGCCGGTCAGCAGCGTCAGCCCGGCGGCGTGGGCGCACAGCGTTTCCAGGGTGATGCACGGATCGGCGGGGTCACTGTCGAGGAACCCCTTGGTCGAGAGGTCCTGGAGGTTGGACAGGCCCTGCGCGTCCTGCGCCAGCACCACCACCGGCTCGGTCACTGCGGCGCCGCGCTCAATCCGCCCACCCAGCGAAATCTGGCAGCCGACGATCGGCTGCACCCCGCGGGCGGTGCAGTACTGCGAGAACTCGAGCGCCCCGAACAGGTTGCCGCTGTCGGTGATCGCCACGGCCGGCATCCCCGCCGCCTCCGCCAGCGCCGCGATCTCCGCCACCCGGATCGCCCCCTGGCTCAGGGAATAGGCGGAGTGGACCCGGAGGTGGACGAAGTCGCTGTGTGGCATCTCCCCTTCTAGCAACCGGCCGGCACGCACGCAGCCCCCGCCCCCCGAGTCGCGGCGGCGACCGGACGGGAGCAGGCCCTTTCGCATCGATGGTCCGTTCCGCTATCTGGAACCGTGATGGGGATGGGGTTCCCCCGAAACCGCCCGCCGTGGGCTGATGACTCCTGTCAACGATGCGACCGCGCCGGCTTGCCGGCGCGGGCCGCCCGATGGGAGCGTGCATGTCGTTCACCAGCTGTCTCGTCGTGATCCTCGGCGGTGCCATCGGCACCTTCCTGCGCTACGCGGTGTCCGTGCTGGCGTTGCCGATCAGCCGCCACCTGCCCTGGGGCACGATCCTCATCAACGTCAGCGGCTCGTTCGTGATCGGGCTGTTCGGCACCCTGACCCTCGCGGGGGGCCGCTTCCCGGCCTCCGAGAACCTGCGCCTGTTCGTGATGATCGGGCTGTGCGGCGGCTACACCACCTTCTCGTCGTTCAGCCTGCAGACGCTCGATCTCCTGCGCGGGGGGGCGGTCGCACGGGCCGCCCTCAACGTCGCGCTGTCCGTGGCCCTCTGCATCGCGGCCGTCGCGGCGGGCCACCTCGCCGCCGCCCGGGCCAACGGCGGGGCGCGCCAGGTCGCCCAGGTCGCCATCGAGGAGGAGGGCTGATGAGGGTCCTACTCCCCCTGGCCCTGCTCGTCCTCGCGACCACGCTCGAGGCGGGCGGGGATGCCATCGTCAGGGTCGGCCTCAGGCAGCCCCATCCCGTGCCGGTGCGCGTGCTGCTGATGCTGTCCGGGGCGGCCGTCCTCTACGGCTACGGGTTGACCCTCAACCTGTCACCCCTGGATTGGGGCAGGCTGATCGGCGGCTACGTGGCGGTGTTCTTCGTCGTCGGCCAGATCATCAACCTGGTGGCGTTCGACACGGCGCCGACCCTGCCAATCATGGTCGGCGGCTCGTTCATCATCGCCGGCGGGCTGATCATCACCGTGTGGCAGCGCTAGTCCCGCTACCCATCGGGAACCCTGGGGCTCGCCGTGGATCGTGCGCCGCGATGGTCCGGGTCGGGGCCGGCCGCCCGGGTGGTGGCGGCCACGGCAGTCCTACGCCGTCATCCGCCGCAAGGCCGCAATCACCTCGTGCCCGTAATAGGGCTTGGAGAAGAATACGCCGCGTTCCGGCAGGTCCTCCGGCCGCGGCGGCGACTTGCCGGACGTCAGGACCAGCTCGATCGGCGGCCACCGCTCGCGGATCAGGGCCGCCAGCTTCATGCCGTCCAGGCCGCGCGGCATGTCGATGTCGCTGAACACGACGCGGATATCCGTCCGGCGCTCGAGAATCTCGATCGCCTCCGTGGCGTCGGTGGCCTCGACCACCCCGAAACCGGCATCCTCGACCAGATCGACCGCCATCATGCGAAGCACCGGCTCGTCCTCGACCACCAGGACGATCTTTTTCGGCTGGGTGGTGGAACTCATGATGCCTGCACCTGCTCCAAGGTCGCCCGCATCTCCGCCTCCAACCCAGTCGGCCGATAACGGAGCGAAACGCCTCCCGTTCCGATCAGCCCGGATCGGATGAGCCTCGAACCGAAGCCCCGATGGGTCGGCTCGGCGACGGGCGGGCCGCCCACCTCGTTCCAGGTGAACACCAGCTCGTCCCGCACGGGATCGACGCGCCAGACCGCCACGACCCGGCCGGCGTCCGACGACAGGGCGCCATGCTTGGCCGCGTTGGTCGCCAGCTCGTGCAGCAACAGCGACGTCGACAGGGCTGCGCGCGACCCGAGCATGATGTCGGGGCCGCCCACCGTGAACCGCTCTCGCGGGGCCAGTTGGGCCAGCGCCCCGTCCACCACCTCGCGCATCGGCGCCGCGATCCAGCTTTTCCGTAGCAGCACGTCATGGGCGGACGACAGGGCGAGGAGGCGCTGCTGGAAGCCGTCGACCGCGTCCCGCTCCGTCACCCCCTTCAGGGTCTGGCTGGCGATGGCCTGGATCATCGCCAGCATGTTCTTCATGCGGTGGCTCAGCTCCCCGTTGAGCAGCTCCTGCCGTTCCTCGGCCTGCGCGCGGGCGAGGGCCGCCGCGAGGCGGTCGGCGACGTTGCGCAGGAACGCGACCGTTTCCTCGTCCCACGCGCGCGGCTCGTCGTGGTGGACCAGGAGCACGGCGACGGTACGCCCGCGCTCCTGGATCGGGATGTTCACCAGGGCACGGATCCTCGCCTCGTCCCACCGCCGCCGGTCCGCTGTCGTGCGCGGGTCGGTCCGGGCGTCCCGCACGATCAAGGGCTCGCCCAGCAGCAGCTCCTTGGTGATGTCGCCGAAATCCGCGAACCGGTGGCGCCCGGCGATGCTGGTCATGCCGGGCGCGGTCCAGTCGGACTCGACCACCACGTGCTCGCCGTCCGCGCTCAGCTGGCCGAAGCCGGCACGGGTGACGTCCAGCGCCGTGCCGACGATGGCGGCAGCCTGCCGGGTCATCTCGTCGACCGTGGGCAGGTCGCGAAGCCGGTCGCCGATCTCCAGGAGGGCGTTGCGGCGGATGTCCGCCTGCACGCGGCCGGTGATTTCCAGGAACAGGACGGCGAACCGATCCCCGTCCAGCGGAAAGCCCCGGCCCTCGTACCAGCGGCGCAGGATGCCGACCTGGCGGGTGAACACGACGGCCGTTCCCGTATCGACGACCTCGACGAACTGGGTGACCCACTCCTCCTCGATGCCGGGGAACATCTCCCGGACCGTCCGGCCGATCGCCGTGGCCGGGTCGATGCCGAGCAGCTCGCCCCAGGCCGGGTTCACGTCGAGGTAGCGCCAATCCATCGCCCGGCCAGCCTCGTCGCGGACCAGCTCTGCGATGACGAAGCCTTCGCTCAGCCGCTCGAACAGGCCACGCCAGTGCGCCTCGCTGATCTGCAGGCGGGCCGCGCTGGCGCCGAGGCGCTCCTCGACCTGACGGCGCCGGGCGATGTGGCTGTCCCGGCCGGCGATGACCCGCCGCATCTCCAGCAGGGTCATCACCTGGCGGGCCAGGGTGCGCAGCATCTCCGCCTGCGGCAGCGTCAGCCCGCCCGGCCGCGCCACGTTGCCAATCACGCACAGGCTGCCCAGGATCAATCCCTGCCGGGTGCGCAGCGGGGCGCCGGCGTAGAAGCGGATGTGCGGGTCGCCGGTGACCAGGGGATTGGTCCGGGTGCGCGGGTCGGCCGTGAGGTCGGGAATCACCAGGATGTCGGGCTCGGCCAGGACGTGGGCGCAGACGGAGCTGTCGAGGTCGGTCTGGCAGTGCGGGAAGCCGACATTGGCCTTGAACCACTGGCGATCGCCGGCCACGAAGCTCACCAGCGCCACAGGCACATCGCAGCTGATGCTGGCGAGCTGGACGATATCGTCGAAGCCCGCCTCGGGCGCGGTGTCGAGGATGTCGTGCTCGTCCAGGGCGGCCAGGCGATCGTCGTCCAGGACGCCGCCGGGTGCCAGCATGGACAGGGGATCGAAGTTCGACATGCCTGATCCTTGCTGCCCATCACCACGCCTCGACCGGCGTATGGACGCCCCAGGCACCTCTAGATCGGTTCTATCGGATTTGGGAGATGCTGCTGGTCCGCCCGCTCCGGGACGGTCGGTCGGCAGCCCCCGATCAGGCCGCCTTGCCGGTCCTGACGCCGCCCTTCTCCACCACCCGCTCCAGGGTCCGGCTCAGGAACGCCATCACCGCGACCTCCTCGGCGGTGAGGCCGGTGCCCGCCTCGCCCCTGTGCGCCAGGGCCGCGTCGGCCCGGGTCTTGAGCGCGTCGGCGAGCGAGCCGTCGAGGTAGCCGTCGAAGATCCTGGGATGGATGTAGCACTTGCGGCAGATCGCCGGTGTGTTGCCCAGCAGCTTGGACACCGTCTCGATCGCCTGCAGCACGTTCTTCTTGGCCTTGGCGGCGCTGTCGAACTGCTCGAACTCGTGCAGCGCCAGCGCCGCCAAGTTGGTCGCGGCCCAGGTGCGGAAGTCCTTGGCGGTGATGTCCTCGCCCGTCACCTCGTGAAGGTACTCGTTGACGTCGTGCGACGACACGTCGTGCTGCGTGCCGCCCTCGTCGACGTACTGGAACAGCTCCTGCCCGCGCAGGTCCTGCAGCTTGCCCACGATGCCGGCCAGCCGACGGTCCTTCAGCTCGATGTGCTGCTGGATGCCGTGCTTGGCCCGGAAGTCCAGCACCAGCGCGGTGCCCCGCACCTTGGCGTGGCGGTTGCGGAGCGTGGTCAGCCCGAAGCTCTTGTTGGTGCGGGCGTACTCGTCGTTGCCGATGCGCATCATCGTCTTCTCGAGTAGCGCCACCACGGTGGCCAACACCTTGGCACGCGGCAGGCCCGGCAGCGCCAAGTCCTTGGCCACGCGCGCTCGCAGCGCCGGCAGCTTCTCGCCGAACACCAGCATCTTGCCGTACTTGGCCTCGTCGCGCACCGCGCGCCAGTCGGGATGGTAGCGGTACTGCAGGCGGCCGCGGGCATCGCGCCCCAC
The DNA here is from genome assembly GCA_964249255.1 of uncultured Acetobacteraceae bacterium. Taxonomy (GTDB): domain Bacteria; phylum Pseudomonadota; class Alphaproteobacteria; order Acetobacterales; family Acetobacteraceae; genus Lichenicola. The sequence continues at coordinate 8,806 of CAXUBN010000060.1, forward strand.
CACCTGCAGGTGCCCCTTGGGGTCGCGGCAGATCCACACGTCGGTGTAGGCCGGCGGGATGGCGAGCTTGCGCAGCCGCGTCAGCACCGCCTCGTCGGTGACCTCGTCGCCGTGCGGGTCGAGGTAGGTCGGACCGTCCGGGCCGGTGCGGCGGGTGTAGCCTGACTTGGCGCGGTCGACGTAGTGCAGGTGCGCCGCCCTGGCCGCCGCGCGGGGATCCAGTGCCGCCTCCGCCCCGTCCGGACCCGCCGCCGCCTTCGTCGTCATCGCTCGCCTCGCAGATCCTGATCCGACCTTACAACCGGCCGGCCGGCGCGCGGTTCGCGCCTCAAGCGAACGGTACGATCAGGCCGTCGCGCAGGGTGACGATGCGGTCCATCCGCGCCGCCAGATCGACGTTGTGGGTGGCGATCATCGCCGCCACGCCCTGCTCGCGCACCACCCGCAGCAGCTCGGCGAACACGGAGGCGGACGTGCCCACGTCGAGGTTGCCGGTCGGCTCGTCCGCCAGCAGCACCTGCGGCCGGTTGGCCAGCGCGCGCGCGATCGCCACGCGCTGCTTCTCGCCGCCCGACAGCTTGCCCGGCAGGTGGTCGAGCCGGTGCGACAGGCCAAAGGCGCCCAGCAGGGTATCCGCCCGCACCAGCGCGTCGCGCCGGGGCATGCCGCCGATCATCTGCGGCAGCACCACGTTCTCGCGCGCGGTGAACTCGGCCAGCAGGTGGTGGAACTGGTAGACGAAGCCGATCGCGTGGCGCCGGATCGCGGTCCGCTCCCCGTCCGCGAGCCCGGCCGCGTCGCGCCCCGCCACCAGCACCGAGCCCCCGTCCGGCCGCTCCAGCAGCCCGGCCAGGTGCAGCAGGGTGGACTTGCCGGTGCCGCTCGGCGCCACGAGCGCCACGATCTCGCCCGGATGCAGCACGAGGTCGGCGCCGCGCAGCAGCTCCAGCACCTCGTCGCCGCTGCGGTAGCCGTGCCGGACGCCGTGCAGCTGCAGCGGGGCCGCCCCATCATTCATGGCGCAGCGCCTCGACCGGATCGGTGCGCGCCGCACGCCAGCTCGGATACAGCGTCGCCAGCAGCGACAGCAGCAGCGCCATGACGATCACCTGGCTCACCTGCGGCCATTCGAGCTTCGCCGGCAGGTGTTCCAGGTAGTAGATCTCGGGATTGAACAGCTCGGTGCCGGTGATCCGCTGCACCAGGTCCTTGATGCGCTCGATGTTGAGGCAGAACACGATGCCGATCGCGGTGCCGACCAGGGTGCCGGTGACCCCGACCGAGGCGCCGCACATCAGGAAGATGCGCATCACCGCACCCCGGGTCGCGCCCAGCGTGCGCATCACGGCGATATCGCGCGTCTTGTCCTTGACCATCATGATCAGCGACGAGATCACGTTGAA
>CAXUBN010000061.1:0-10195 GCA_964249255.1 uncultured Acetobacteraceae bacterium
CACCGGCAGCGGCGAGTTCTGCGGCTGCTTCAGCAGCTCGGTCAGGCGGGCGCCGCGGTTGAGCTGCTGCTGGGTGGCGGCGTCGAGGTCGGAGCTGAACTGCGAGAAGGCCGCCATCTCGCGATACTGCGCGAGCTCCAGCTTGATCTTGCCGGCGACCTGCTTCATCGCCTTGACCTGCGCCGCAGAGCCCACTCGCGACACCGAGCCGCCGACGTTCACCGCGGGCCGGATGCCGCGGAAGAACAGCTCGGTCTCGAGGAAGATCTGGCCGTCGGTGATGGAGATGACGTTGGTGGGAATATAGGCCGACACGTCGCCGGCCTGGGTCTCGATCACGGGGAGTGCCGTGAGCGAGCCGCCGCCGTGCGTGTCGGACATCTTGGCCGCTCGCTCCAGCAGGCGGGAGTGGAGGTAGAACACGTCGCCCGGATACGCCTCGCGGGCCGGCGGGCGGCGCAGCAGCAGGGACATCTGTCGGTAGGCGACCGCCTGCTTGGACAGGTCGTCATACGCGATCAGCGCGTGCATGCCGTTGTCGCGGAAGAACTCGCCCATGGTGGCACCCGTGTAGGGAGCCAGGTACTGCATCGGCGCCGGGTCGGATGCGGTGGCGGCGACCACGATCGTGTACTCGAGCGCCCCGTTCTCCTCCAGCGTGCGCACGATGGAGGCCACCGTGGACCGCTTCTGGCCGATCGCCACGTAGATGCAATAGAGCGAGCGCTTGTCGTCGCCGGCCGCGTTCACCGTCTTCTGGGCGATGATGCTGTCCAGCACGATGGCGGTCTTGCCGGTCTGGCGGTCGCCGATGATCAGCTCGCGCTGGCCGCGGCCGATCGGCACCAGGCTGTCGATCGCCTTGATGCCGGTCTGCATCGGCTCGGACACGGACTGGCGCGGCATGATGCCGGGCGCCTTCACCTCGGCGCGGCGGCGTTCGGTGGTGGCGATCGGTCCCTTGCCGTCGAGCGGGTTGCCGAGCGCGTCCACCACGCGGCCGAGCAGCGCCTTGCCCACCGGCACATCGACCACGGTGCCGGTACGGTTGACGGTGTCGCCCTCGCGGATGGCGCGGTCGTCGCCGAAGATGACGATGCCGACATGGTCGCTCTCGAGGTTGAGCGCCATGCCGCGCACCCCGGCGCCGGGGAACTCGACCATCTCACCCGACATCACGTTCTGCAGGCCGTAGGCCCGGGCGATGCCGTCGCCGACCGACAGCACGGTGCCGGTCTCGGCGATGTCGCTCTCGCTGTCGTGGCTGGCGATCTGCCGCTTCAGGATGTCCGTGATCTCGGCGGGACGGATCTCCATCACGCGGCTCCCTTCATGGCATGGTGCAGCCGCGCGAGGCGCGAGCGCAGGCTGGCATCGTAGAGTCTGGCGCCGACCCGGACGACGAGGCCGCCGAGCAGGGCGCTCTCGACGTGCTCCTGGATGTTGACGCGGCCGTATCCGGCCTCGGTCAGACGGGCCAGCAGCCGGGTGCGCTGCCCGTCGCTGAGCGGATGGGCACTGCTGACCTCGGCCACCACGATGCCGCGGCGCTCGGCCGCCAGAGCGGCGAATCCGGCCAGGATCGAACGCAGGCCGGGCAGGCGGCGGTTGGTGGCCACGGTGCCAACGAAGCGGCGCAGGATGTCGCCGAACCCCTGCTCCTCCAGCACCGCCAGCACCGCGCGGCGCGCCTGGGCAACGTCCAGCACCGGGTCGGACAACACGCTCCGCAACGGGGCGCTCTGGTCGATCAGCCGGCGCAGCGCATCCGCCTCCTCGACCACCTGATCAAGCGCGCGAGCCTCGTCGGCAACCTCGTAAAGGGCTGCCGCGTAACGGTTGGCGAGGGGGGATGCTGTCGTGCCGGCCAAAATCGCCCTCGCCTATCCCGCCCATGCGTGCGGATCCCGGCCCGCTCCCCACCGTTGCGGCGCCTCTACCATGCACCCCCTGACCACGCAATGACCATGCAACCGGCATACCCGGACGAGATGGACCGGCAGGGCCGGGCCACGTTGCTGCTCACCGCCGAGCTGGCGCAGCCGGCGCAGGACCTGTTCGAGGCCCTGCGCCAGCGGCACTTCCCGCCCGAACGCAACCTGATCCCGGCACACGTGTCCGTGTTCCACACCCTGCCAGGCGGAGCGCAGGCGCGCATCACGGCGCGGCTGCGGGCGCTGGCGGCGGAGCGCTGCGCGGTCACGGTGACCGAGCCGTTCTCGCTGGGCCGCGGCGTCGCATTCCGGCTGCAGGCGCCTGGGCTGCTGGCCGCCCGCGCCGCGCTGGTCCGTGACTGGGCCTCCTGGCTGACGCCGCAGGACGCGCAAGGCTATCGGCCGCACGTGACGGTCCAGAACAAGGTCGCCGCGGAGGAGGCCCGCCTGACCCTGACGCAGTTGCGACAGGGCTTCGTCACGTTCCGGAGCGAGGTGGTGGCCTGGCGGCTGTGGCGCTACCTGGGCGGGCCCTGGGAGGCGCTGGAAACAGTGCCGTTGCTGGTCCCGGACAACCCATCCGTGGGCGAGACGCCCTTCTGATCCTATTGCGGATCAGGCTTGCATCCTGTCAGGCCGGTGCTGCTGGCATGGCCACGCTTCTCGTCGCCGATTCCGGCACGGCGTTCGGAGGGGCCAGCCTGTCCATGACCGCGTCGCCGTCCGCCGGTTTGCCAACGGTCTCGGAGGAGGACCGGGTCGGGGCGCTACCGCCTGTACTGAGGTTGCCGAGCCCGTCCGTCGGCTCGGAGGGGTGAAGTTCGACATCATCCTGCCGCTGCGCAGAAAGGTAGGGCTGGATGCGCTGCCCACCACCTGGCAAAGGCCGACGCGCCGCAGTGTCACCGCTGGCCGATGCCCGCAGGGTTCGGCATCGGTCCGGCGCCGGCTGACAAGGGATGGCCTCGTTCGTACAACTGCGGCAGCGCCTCGCCGGTACCGGCGCCACGGTAGCCGTTCTGATGTCCGGGCATGCTCGATCCGGACATCTTTAGGTTGCTCGACCACCAAAACTTTAGGGCTGGCTCCGACCGATCAGCCGACCCGCACCGTTCGCGCGCAGGCCGGTCAACCGCAGCGGGACGTTCTCGGCGACAGACCCGGGCTTGGAAGAGGTCAGCATCGATGTGCAGCCGCCGCTGGGCGGGGCACCCGGCTTGCACGTGATCCTCCGCAGCCCTCCCGATCTGAGCGGCCGGTCGCTGGTCTCGGGCCACACCGCCATCATCAACCTATCGACGCTGGGCATAAGGCCGGCGCCCATGGCCGGCGCCCCGGGCCGCACCTCCAACCCGTAGGCACGGGGGGCGCCGCCTCGCTGCCTACTCTTGCGGGGCGGGCATCGCGCCGGGACGCCGGATGGCGGGATTTACCCGATCGTAACCGGCCGGGAGACATGATCCCGTCACCCGAGGGCCCACCATGCCGCTGCCGAGTGTCGACCATGCATTCCGGCAAGCCTAGCCGGCCGCTACCGCTGCGATGGCTGCGCTTCCCGTTGCTGGGCTTCCTGCTCCTGGCGGGATCGTTCGGCAGTGCGCACGGCCAGTTCACGAGGTTTGTGAACTACGCCGAGGAGCAGGGCCTTGGCAACGAGACCGTCTCGGCCCTGGCCCAGGATCCCCAGGGCTTCGTCCTGCTCGGCACGGAGGCGGGACTGTATCGCTTCGACGGCGCCTCGATCAGGCCCTACGACGTTTCGGTCGGCCTGCCCGCAGGGGCCTGGATCAGGAAGATCGCTGTCGACGATGCGGGCCGCGTCTGGGTCATCACCTCCGACGGCATCTTCGTGCGCAACGGATCCGCCTTCACGGCGGTGGGTCTCGGCCATCCGCTGACCCTGCGATCGACCCACGTCATCGGCTTCTCCCGCGGCGGGGTCGTCCTTCTCGACAACGGCAGGCTGCTTCGCGCATCGGTCGACCAGCGGCGAACGGGGCCGTTCTCGCCACTGCTGAGCGCCGCCGTCCTGGCCGCGAACCCCGCCCTGTCGGAGGCTCGCTTCATCACCTCCGATCGCGACGGCGGGCTGTTGGTCGGATGCGGAACCGGGATCTGCCGCGTGAAGGACTCCCGGGTCACGACGTTCGGGCCGGCCGACGGCCTTCCGGCGGATGACTGGCAGGTCGCGATGCAGGGCTCGGACGGTATCGTGTGGGCGCGCAGCCTCACCCGCCTCGCCTGGTTGCGGCCGCATCAACCCGTCTTCGCCGTGGCGAAGCTGCCCGGACGGGAAGGTCGTCATCCCGACGACCGGATCGCCGGACTCCTCGACCTGCTCGATGACCGGCGGGGCGGCGTGATCACCCAATGGGACGATGGCCTGCTGCAATGGGACGGCATCGGCTGGCATCGTCACGTCCACCATGCCGGGGGCCTCGCGGCCACGCCGATCCAGGCCCTGCTGCTGGACCGCGAGGGTTCGGTCTGGACTGGCAGCATCGGGCACGGCGCCTTTCGCGGCCTCGGCTTCGGCACCTGGGAGCACTGGACCGCCGACGATGGCCTACGCACCGACCTGATCTGGGGGATGACCCGCCTGCGCGGTGGCCAGTTCTGGGTGGCCACCTATGGCGACACGATCCGCCTCGATGGCCATGCGCCAAGCATCCCGGGCGGCCTTCCGGCGGGCAGCGCCAACGTCGAGGGCAGCCGCGACGGCCTGCTGTGGATCGCACCGCCCGGCGCGCCGCTGGCGCGCCTCGACCCGGTCACCGGCAGGCTGGAGCGGTTCCCCTCGCTCGGGCGCGTCGCGACCACCCTTGTCGATAACGAGGACCGGCTCTGGCTGTGTTCCCCAAGCGGCCTTTACCTGATCGCGAACGCCGATGCCCCCGCTTCCGGCGTGCATGCCGTTTCCGTCCTGCCGCACCCGACGTTCCATGTCGCCATCGATCCGGCCGGCACGGTGTGGGCGCTGGCCGATGACGGGCTGTATCGCCGCGACCGCGACGGGCGCTTCACGCCGATGGCGCGGGGCGTGCTGCCCGACGGGGAAGCGGGCAGCCTGGCGTTCGCATCGGCCGGCGAGCTGTGGGTGGCCACCGAGACCAGGGGGATCGTGCGCTTCCAGATCGATGGGGACCGGCTGAGGCCACTCGGTCCCATCACCGCGCCGGTGATCGGCTCGGACGACGTCGTGTTCCTGCACCGGGACCGGCGCAACTGGATGTGGCTCGGCACGGATCACGGCATCGACATGTTCGATGGCCGGACGTGGCACCGCTTCAACAAGGCGGACGGCCTGATCAGCGACGACATGGACGAGTGGGCGGTCTTCGAGGATAAGGACGGCTCGATGTGGTTCGGGACCAGCCATGGCCTGACCCACCTGTCCGATCCACGCCGCCTGCCGCCTGCGGCGGCGCTGCACCCGCTCGTGTTGTCGGTCTCGATCAACGGGCATGTCCTGCCCCCGTCGCCCTTGATCCGCGCGAACTGGAGCTCGGACCCCCTGGTGATCCGGTTCGTCGACCTGGACTTCGCCCGGGGCGCCATCGCGTTCCGGTTCCGGCTGCATGGGCTCGATACCGACTGGAACGACACCGCGGGCCAGGAGGCGCGCTATGCCCGCCTGCCGGCCGGCCACTTCATGTTCGAGCTGGTCGCCGTGGACGCCGCGCATGGTACCACGTCGACCCCGATCCGAATGGCCATCGACATCCGAACACCCTGGTGGCGGCGCTGGTGGTTCTATGGTCTGACCGCACTTGCCATGGCCACCCTGCTCGGCGCGGCATGGCAGGCACGCGAGCGGCTGCTGCTGCGCCAGCAGCGGAAGCTCGAGGACATGGTGGGCATCCGCACCGCCGAGATCGAGCAGGCGCGGAGCGACCTGCAAAGGCTGGCCCTGACCGACGCCCTGACCGGCCTGCCGAACCGGCGGGCGATCATGGTCAGGCTGGAGGAGGCGGTGCTGTCGGCGATGCGATCGGGCACGCCGCTCGCCGTCCTGCTCTGCGACATCGATCATTTCAAGCGGATCAATGACGGCCACGGGCACCTGGCCGGCGATGCCGTCCTGGCCGCCTTCGGCATCAGGCTGAGCGGGGCGATGGAGGCGGGCGAGGCCGCCGGGCGCTATGGCGGCGAGGAATTCCTGGTCATCCTGCCGTGCGACAACGACATCGCCGAGCGCCGCGTCGAGGCGATCCGTGCCGCCATCACCGATGCCCCCTACCATTTCGGCGATGCCGAGCGGCCGGTGACCTCGAGCGGCGGGATCGCGCGCCTGCGCCCCGGGGACACGGCCGTTACCCTTGTCGCGCGGGCCGACGTCGCGCTGTACAGCGCCAAGGAGAACGGCCGCAACCGGATCGAGCGGGAGGAAAACGTGGCCGGTGCACCGGGTCAGGTACGACACCGGCGCGGCGCGGGGGGAACGGATGCCCGGTCCGCCCCCGACCCGTCGGCGCAGCGGCACCGGGACCTGGAGGCCGACCTGCGCGCGGCGCTGGCGGACGATCAGTTCCTGCTGCACTACCAGCCCGTGGTCGACATCGACCGGGGAATGGTGACGTCGTTCGAAGCCCTGCTGCGCTGGCGTTCGCCGACGCGCGGCAACGTGCCGCCGGTCGAGTTCATCCCGTTCGCCGAGACCGTGGGGCTGATGACCGCCATCGGCGAATGGGTCCTCCGCGCCGCATGCCGCGAGGCGGCCAGATGGCCGGATGGGATCCGGGTGGCGGTCAACCTGTCCCCGTCGCAGTTCCACTCGGCGGACCTGCTGGACACCATCCGCTCGGTGCTGCGGGACACCGGACTGTCTCCGGAGCGGCTGGAGCTCGAGGTGACCGAGACGGCGATGATCGACGACATGGCGGCCACCGTGCTGGTGCTGGAACAGCTGCGCGGGCTCGGCATCACCATCGCGCTGGACGATTTCGGCACCGGCTACTCGTCGCTGAGCTTCGTGCGGACGCTGCCCTTCGACCGCATCAAGATCGACCGCTCCTTCGTGAGCGACCTCGGGGTCAGGCCGGAGGCGGCCGCGATCATCCGCGCCGTCGCCGGCCTGTGCGGCAACCTTCAGGCCGCACTCACCGCGGAGGGCGTGGAATCGGAGGAGCAGGTCGAGCTGCTGCGGTCGATGGGATGCACCGAGCTGCAGGGATACGGGATCGGCCGCCCTTGCCCGGCCTCCGACCTGCCGCGATGGCTGACCGGCATCCCGGTCCGCCCCCCGGCCCCGGCATGGATCACGAGCACGCGCTCCCTGACCTATTCGACGTGACGCCAGCGCAATGACGGTGCCGCCTCCACGCGGATGAGCCGGCGCGTCGGCGATGTTGGGGGGCGCCGGTTTGTTTGGTATGCCTTGCATGCCCGGAATGGCCCGGCCATCGCGGGCGGCCGAGGCCCGAGCCGGTTCCGGCGGGTCGAACGCCGGAACCGGGAGGCTTCGCGTGGAACTGCGCCAGTTGAAGTTCTTCGTCAGGGTCGCGGAGGAGCGGAGCATCAGCGCCGCCGCACGGCACCTCAACATCTCGCAGCCGCCGGTGACGCGCCACATCCAGCAGCTCGAGACCGAGCTCGGGCATGATCTGTTCTTCCGCACCGCGCGCGGCATGCGGCTCACCCCGGCCGGTGCTGCCTTTCTGCCGCAATGCCGCAAGTTGCTGATGCAGGTGGAACGGGCGCTGGAGCAGAGCCGGGCCGCCGCGCGCGGCGAGATCGGAGTCCTGGAGCTGGGCTATTCCGGCTCGGCGATCCACACCTTCCTGCCGCGGGTCCTGCGGCGCTTCCGCCAGGCCATGCCGGGTGCCGAGGTTTCGCTGCGGCGGCTGTCCAGGACCGAGCAGCTGGAGGCGCTGCATGGCGGCAGTCTCGACGTCGGCATCGCCCATCACCATTCCGAGCCGATCGCCGCCCCGGGGAATGGCCTGGTCGTCGAGCGCGTGGGCGAGGAACGACTGTTCTACGCCGCCAATACGGAGGCCGCCACGCGGCATCGGGGGCCGATCACGCTGCATCACCTCAAGGACGAGCGCCTGATCCTGTCTCCGGGCAGCGATCGGCCCAGCTTCGTCGACGACGTGGTGGACATGTTCGGCCGCCTGGGCCTGGTGCCCAACATCGCCAACCTGGCCGACGACGCGCCCACGGCGCTGGCCATGACCGCGGGCGGCGTCGGCGCCACCATCGTGCCGGAGTCGCTCACGCTGCTGCGTTGGCCGGGCATCGGCTTCATCCCGTTGGACGTGGCGCGAGGCCTGCCGATCGTCTGCATCCATGGCACGCCACCGCTGAGCCCGGTCGTGTCCACATTCATGGCCGTGGCGCGCCGGACGCTGATGTCGCCCGCCGGCGCGGACGATGATCCAGGCGCCGGAGCCTGACTGTTCCACTTGGTCGGAATCCTGATCAGGCAGAATGACCCCATGGTGCCCGCGGGCAGCTACGGTCCGGGCAGGGCCAGCCGCTCGATCGACATCCGGTCCATCTGCGCCAGCACGGCGTCGCGGTCGGGCAGGCTCGGGCCCTGTTGCGCCAGCTTGGCGGCGGCGAACGACAGCGCCAGCCGCGCCACCCGCTCGGGCTCAGGCTCGACGTCGCCCGCCAAGGCGGCCACCAGGCCAGCCACAAGCGCATCGCCGGCCCCCACCGTGCTGGTGAGCAGCTGGACCGGCGGCCGACCCAGCAGAACGTGCCGCTCGCTGACGAACAGCGCCCCCTCGGCGCCGCGCGATACTACCACCAGCCCCACGCCGCGGCGGCACAGCGCATGCGCGGCTCGCGCCATCTGGTTGATGTCGGAGAAGCGCTCGCCCGCGCATTCCTCCAGCTCCCCCTGATTCGGCTTGATCGCCCAGGGCAGCAGGCCGGCCGGCGCGTCCAACGCCGCGCGCAACGGCCGGGCGCCAGTATCCAGCACCACCCGGATGCCGCGTCCGCCCTCGCCCTCACCCGCACGCAACTGGCCGATCAGGTCGCGATACACCGTCGGCTGCAGACCCGGCGGCAGGCTGCCGGACAGCACGAGGATGGCACCGGGCACCGCCTCGGCCGCCAGCACCGCGCGCAGCCGCTCGAGGTGCTCCGCCGATGGAGACAGGCCCGGCAGGTTGATGCCGGTGGTGTCGCCGCTACTCTCGTCGAGCAGCTTGAGGTTGTTGCGGGTATGGCCAGGGATGCGCACGAAGCGGTCGATGATGCCCTTGGCCGCGAAGAATTCCTCAAACGTGGGTGCATTGAACTCGCCGATCAGCCCGGTGGCGACGATCGCCGGCTCGTGCGCCTGGCGCCAGTCGGACAGGCAGCCGGCGACGTTGACGCCCTTGCCGCCGGCGGCCCGCACCGAGGAACGCGCCCGGTGCACGGTGCCCGGGACCAGCTCGCCGAGCAGGATGGCGTGGTCGATCGCCGGGTTCAGCGTCACGGTGACGATGGCGGGCGCGGTCATCGGGCTTCCTTACGCGATGGGGGTGATCCGGCATCTGGTCATCGGCAGGTCACGCCATCCGGCCTGCGCGACGCAACGCATGATGGCGCAAGGCGATGCGCGCGTCTCCCGGTCTCGCCTGGTCGAGCAGCGTCAGCGGCCGGCCGTGCTCGTGCAGCACGCGATACAGGTGGGTCCAATCGCCCCCGCCCTGCCCCCCGCGTTGACGGTGCAGCACCAGGTGCCAGGCGCAAGGCCGCCACCGGCCAAGATGGTCGAGCGTCACGCCGATGCAGACCAGCTCGGCCGCATCGCCGATGCCGACCGCGAGCGGGGCGCGGAGGGACGCCCATGAAGATCCCTGAAACGGTTGCCGGAAGCCCTTATCGGCGGCAGGCTCAAGAACCAGGGTCCCGGCAGGCACGTCCAGCACGATCCATCCCCTCCAATGGAGCGGGCCGATCCGTGCAACCGTTCGCGTGGTGCGGCGTGGTCCCGTTGGTTGCCGGAAGCGGCCGCATCTCCCTGAACGGGACGCCACCTTGCCCGGGAAGGCAGGTTGGCGTTGGGGATCAACCCAACTCCTGATGCGGGTCGAGTGGTAACGGCGGACGCCCGGCCATGCAAGGCCAGCCGCCAGGCCGCCCCTCCTTGACCCCCTGGCGGACACGGTCTCCCCTGCACGCCGCCCCGCGCCCCAAGGATCCGCGCCACGATGCCCCATACGACCTGGTTCCGTCCCGACCGGCGCCGCGCGGCCCTCGCAGCGGCATTGCTGGGCGGTGCGGCGCTCGCGGCAGCGGCGCCCGCCCACGCCGCG
>CAXUBN010000062.1:0-10077 GCA_964249255.1 uncultured Acetobacteraceae bacterium
CCCACGCTGCCGATGCAGGGCCTGACCGCCCGCCTCGCGCTGGAAACCGCCGCGCTCGGGGAGGGCCAGGTCCTCGCCGTCAGCGGCGGGGCGGGACTGCTCGCCCACTACACGATCGCGCTGGCCAGCCGGCGCGGGCTGAGGGTGATCGCGGACGCCAAGCCCGCCGAGATCGAGCTGGTGCGCGGCTACGGCGCGAGCGAGGTGGTGGAGCGCAGCGACGACTTCGCCGCTGCGCTCCGGCGCGTGGTGCCGCACGGCGTCGACGCGCTGCTCGATACCGCGGTGCTCAACCGGAAGGCCTTCGGGGCGATCCGGGATGGCGGCACCTACATTCCGGTACGGGGCTGGAAGGACGAGCCGGGCGAACGCGACATCGCGATCAGGCCGGTGTTCGTCTACGACGCCTTCCAGCGAACCGATTGGCTTGAACACCTGCGCGAAGCGGCCGAGGCCGGCGACCTCCACCTGCGCGTCGCGGGCGAGTACGCGATCGACCAGGTCGCGGCCGCGCAACGCTCGCTTGAAGCCGGGGGCGTTCGCGGCCGGCCGGTGATCGTGTTTTAGTTCGAGAGGCTGGTGCGGGTGGTCGGGCTCGAAGCTTCCGGCACTTGAGTCCGCTGGACCGGGATGAGGTGGCTGCGAGCATAGCCCCACGCCGTTGATCCATCCCTGCCCGGATCCCCATCCGAACCTGGCGGCTTGCGCCGTTCGGATCTCGATGCCGGCCTGGTGCCTTGCGTCATCCGACCTCGCGCCTTCCCCGCTCCTCGCGGATCATCCTTTCCAGGTTCAGCAACAAGGGGCATGGCTCACCCTCGCCCCGGGCGAAGGCGAGGGGTGCCGTGGGACCGCCGTCGCGGAACGGCCTGAACACCACGTCGTCCGGTCCGAGCTGGCTCATGGACTGCGGCACGATGGCGCAGCCGAGGCCGGCGGCGACCAGATGCACGATGGAGGCGATCTGGGGCGTCGTCTGGCCGAGCCGCGGCTCAAAGCCGGCCTGGCGGCAGGCCGTGACGACGATGTCGAAGAGGAGCGGCCCGATCTCGCGCGGGAAGAGCAGGATCGGCTCGCCGGCGAGGTCTGCCAGGTCGATCGCCTTCCCCTGCGCCGCCGGATGACCACGCCGCAGGACGGCGACCATGGGCTCCATCCGCAGCGGGATGACGAAAAGGCCGACCCCGTCACCCTCCGAGGGGCGCAGGAAGGCGGCGTCGAGGGACCCTTCCCGCAGGCCCTGGAGCAGCCGCGCGGTGTTCGCCTCCTCCAGCCGGAGCTCCACATCGGGATAGGCCTGCCTGAAGGCGGCGATCGCGCCCGTCACGCTCAGGTTAAAGATCGACGAGGCGGTAAACCCCAACCTCAGGACACCCACCTCGCCCCGGAACACGCGCTGTGCGGCGGCCAGGGCGCGCTCGGTGAGCCCGGGAAGATCGCGGATGACGGCGTGGAAGGCGATGCCGGCCGGCGACAGCGCGGCGCCATGAGGCAACCGGCGGAAGAGCGGCACGCCGACCTCCTGCTCCAGCTGCTTGATCTGCGCGCTGAGCGGCGGCTGGGCGAGTCCGAGCCGACGGGCTGCCCTGCTGAAGCTGCCTTCCTCCGAAACCATCATGAAGGCCTTGATGTGACGCAGTTCCACTCGCCGCTATCTCCCTGAAGTATGAGCCTCTCCGTTTTTAAGTATAGCGGAGCGGTTTGCGAGATAAATATCGCTCTTTTGTTCTTATCCTGGAAACTGAGAGGATGATGCCGGGTTGTTCGTTGCGTATCCAGGATCACCGGAGCAAGCATATGGCGGAAGACGGCGAGCCGTATCGAAGTTGGTTGTTCACACCGGGAACGCGGCCGGAACGTTTTGCCAAGGCGGGCGAGGTCGGGGCGGATATCCTCATCGTCGACCTGGAAGATGCCGTCTCGCCGGGGGACAAGCCGCACGCACGCCAGCTCGCACTGGACTATCTCGCCTCGGGCGAGGCCGGTACGTTTCGGCGGTCGCTCAGGATCAACGGGCTGGATACGCCGGCGGGCATCGCGGACCTCGACGCCCTCCTGGGCTCGAAGGCCGATCCGGACTTCGTCGTCCTGCCGAAGACGGAGACCGCCGGCCACCTCCTGATCCTGGACCGGCTGCTCGCCGCGTCCGGTAAGTCGGCACGGCTGGTCGGGCTGATCGAGAGCGCGCGAGGCCTGTCCAGGCTGGAGGAGATCGCCGCCGCGACCCCGCGCCTGTTCGGGCTGATGCTGGGCGCCGCCGACATGGCCGCCGACCTGGGGGCCGCCACCGCCCACGAACCGCTGATGGTGGTCAGGAGCCGGCTGGTCGCCGCGTGCGCGCTGGCCGGGGTCGTGCCGATCGACAGCCCGTTCTTCGACGTCCACGACGCCGACGGCCTCAGGGCGGACGTGACGGCGGCGACGTCGTTCGGCTTCGTATCCAAGGCGGCGATCCACCCCGCCCAGGTCGGTCCCATCAACGACGCGCTCACGCCGACGGAGGAGGAGGTGGAGCATGCGAAGCGCGTCCTGTCCGCCAACGAGGACGGCGTGGGCGTGGTCGACGGCCAGATGGTGGACGAGGCGGTGGCCCGGAAGGCGCGCCGCATCGTGGCCGCGGCACGGGCGGCCTGAGCCGCGCGTCGCGTCGTATCGACCGGCCACAACCCAGAATCCCAAAACAGGAATCGTCGCCATGGATGGCACCCTGCCCGCCTACAAGAGCGTCGGCGAGAACCGCTACCGCGAGACGTCGGGCCTCTACTATGAGGATTTCGAGCCGGGCGACGTGTTCGAGCACCGGCCTGGCCGCACCGTGCTGGACGTCGACAACACCTACTTCACGCTGCTGACGCTGAACGTGCAGCAGGTCCACTTCGATGCCGCCTACGCGGCCAAGACCGAGTGGAAGAAGATGCTGGTCGACTCGACCTTCACGCTGGCCCTGCTCACCGGCATGAGCGTGCGCACCGTGTCGGCCAAGGTCGTGGCCAACCTCGGCTGGGACAAGGTGAAGGCCACCCACCCCGTATTCGCCGGCGACACCCTGTATGCCGAGACCACCATCCTGGAGAAGCGCGAGAGCAAGAGCCGTCCCACCCAGGGCATCGTCACCGTGTCCACGCGCGGGCTCAACCAGGACGGCACGGTGGTGATGAGCTTCGAGCGCACCATGCTGATCCACAAGCGCGGCCATTCGCCCGAAGAGGCGGCCGGCTACTGAGGGGAGCGCACCATGGATTTCGGGGACATCTACCGGTCGAAGCTGAAGACGGCGGAAGAGGCCGCTTCCCTGATCCCGTCCGGCACCAAGATGGCCATGGGCATGGCCATGGCCGAGCCGCCGGCGCTGCTGAAGGCGCTCGCCGAGCGGGCGCGCGGCGGCGGGGTGGAAGGGCTCAAGCTCTACTACTTCGAGGCGACCTCCATCGCCGGCGACACGGTGCTGGCCTTCGACCTGGTGGACCGGATCGAGCCGTACTGCATGTTCGTCACCAAGGCCGACCGCAACACGATCAAGCGCGGGCTGGACGAGGACCGCAAGGTGCTGCGCTACGTGCCCAACACCTTCCACCAGGCGCCGCGCCTGCTGTCGGAGGAGATCGGGATCGACAGCTTCGTGTGCGCCGTATCGCCGATGGACCGGCACGGCTACATGACGTTCGGGGTCGGCAATGACTACTCATCCAAGGTCGGGCGCACGGCGCAGCGGCTGATCGTGGAGGTGAACCGCCACATGCCGCGCGTGCTGGGCTCCGGCGCGCAACTCCACGTGTCGGAGGTGGCCGCGATCGTGGAGCACGACGCGCCCCTGCTGGAGCTGCCGGTCCGTCCCGGCGGTGACGAGGACACGGCGATCAGCAAGATCATCGCGGAGATGGTGCCGGACGGCGCCTGCCTGCAGATGGGCGTGGGCACCCTGCCCAACCTCGTCTGCGCGGCGCTGCGGGATCGCAACGACCTCGGCATCCACACCGAGGCGCTGTGCCCCGGGCTGGTGGACCTGACGCTGGCCGGCAACGTCACCAACCACGCCAAGCACCTGAACATGGGCAAGACGGTCTACACCTTCGCCATGGGGCAGAAGGCGATGTACGACTTCCTCGACGACAACCCGTCGGTGGAAAGCTGGCCGGTCGACTACGTCACCAACCCGTTCGTGGTGGCGCAGAACGACGGGGTGGTCTCGATCAACGGCACCATCGAGATCGACCTTACCGGTGCCTGCAACTCCGAGCACATGCTGGGCCACCAGTTCTCGGCATCCGGCGGACAGCTCGACTTCGTGCGCGGCGCCTATGCGTCCAAGGGTGGCAAGTCGATCATCGCGGCCACCTCCACCGCCGCGCACGGCAAGGTATCGCGCATCGTGCCGCGCCTGTCCGGCCCGGTGACCACGCCGCGCATCGACACCCACTGGATCGTCACCGAGCACGGCCGGGCCAACATGAAGGGGCTGTCCTCCACCGAGCGCGCCCAGGCCCTGATCGGCCTCGCCCACCCGCAATTCCGCGACGAGCTGACCCAGGCCGCGCGGGAACAGCACCTGATCTAAGGAGTTTCCCGATGGCCAGGACGGTCGCGGACCAGTTTGCCGACACCCTCGCCGCCGCCGGCGTCAAGCGCGTCTGGGGGGTGGTGGGCGACAGCCTGAACGGCATCACCGACTCGCTCCGCCGCCATGGCGGGATCGAGTGGCTGCATGTCCGCCACGAGGAGGCGGGCGCCTTCGCCGCGGCCGGCGAGGCGGCGGCCTCCGGCACGCTCGCGGTCTGCGCCGGCGCCTGCGGGCCGGGCAACCTCCATCTGATCAACGGGCTCTACGACGCGCACCGGTCGCGCGTCCCCGTGCTGGCGATCGCGGCGCAGATCCCTTCGTCCGAGATCGGGTCGGGCTTCTTCCAGGAAACCCGGCCGGAAGCGATCTTCCGCGACTGCGCCGCCTACTGCGAATCGATCTCCAGTGCCGCACAGATGCCGCGGGTGCTGGAGATCGCCATCCGCCGCGCGGTGGCGGAGCGCTGCGTGTCGGTGGTGGTGATCCCCGGCGACGTGGCGCTGCGCCCCGCGGAGGATCGGCCGCAGACGCCGGCCGCGGGCCTGCTGCCGTCCGCCCCGGTGGTGCGGCCGGACGAGGCGGGGCTGGACGCCCTGGCGACGTTCCTGAACGGCTCGGCGCGCGTCACGCTGCTGTGCGGCGGCGGCTGCGCCGGAGCCAAGGCCGAACTGCTCCAGCTCGCCGAGGCGCTGAAGGCGCCGATCGTCCACGCGCTGGGCGGCAAGACGGCGGTGGAGCCGGGCAACCCCTACGACGTGGGCATGACCGGACTGATCGGCTTCTCGTCGGGCTACCACGCGCTGAAGGAGTGCGATGCGCTCCTGATGCTCGGCACAGATTTCCCCTACCCGCAGTTCTATCCCGACCACACCCGCGTGGCGCAGGTGGACCTGCGGCCGGAGGCGATCGGACGGCGCCACACGGTGGAACTCGGCCTGGTCGGCGACGTCAGGGCCACGCTGCAGGCGCTGCTGCCGCGGCTGGACGCCAAGACCGACGGCCGCTTCCTCGAGAAGGCGCAGGCACACTACCGGACGGCACGGGAAGGGCTGGACGATCTGGCCCGGGGAAAGCCGGGCGGGCGGCTGCATCCGCAGCACGTGGCGCGGGTGGCGAGCGAGCTGGCGTCGTCCGATGCCGCCTTCACCTGCGACGTCGGCCTGCCCACCGTGTGGGCCGCCCGCCACGTCAGCCTGGAGGGAGGCCGGCAGCTGATCGGCTCCTACTGGCACGGCTCCATGGCCTGCGCCCTGCCGCTGGCGATGGGCGTGCAGGCGATCGACCGCCGCCGCCAGGTGGTGTCGCTGTCCGGCGACGGCGGCTTCACCATGCTGATGGGCGAGATGCTCAGCCTGAAGCAGCTCCAACTGCCGGTGAAGGTGGTGATCTTCAACAACGGGGCCCTCGGCTTCATCGAGCTGGAACAGAAATCAACCGGCTTCCTGGATACCGGCACGTCGCTGGAGAACCCCAACTTCGCCGCCCTGGCCGAGGCGGCGGGGATCAAGGGCGTCCGGATCGAGGATCCGGCCAATCTGGAGGACAGGCTCCGCGAGGCCTTCGCCCATGACGGGCCGGTGATCGTGGATGCGGTGGTCAGCCGCCAGGAGCTCGCCATGCCACCCGCCATCACCGCCGCCATGGCCAAGGGCTTCACCATGTACATGCTGAAGGCGGTCCTGAACGGCCGCACCGACGAGGTGGTCGAGCTGGCGAAGGCCAACCTGTTCCGCTGAGGCATCCATCGAGGCACTGGAGGAGCCCGCCCGATGGCGAACTTCGATCTCGGCCTCGGCGCGATGCTGCGGCTCGGGCTGCGGCTGATGGAAACGGTCGCGGAGGCGGTCGGCGTCGAGATCGGGCCGCGGGCGGACTTCGCGACGCCGAACCGCGTGGCGCTCGACCTCAAGACCATGCGCCTGCGGGACTATTCCATGGACGGGGACGGCGTGCCCATCCTGGTCCACGCCCCCTTCGCGGGGCACAACGCGGCGATCGCCGACTTCCACCGCGACCAGAGCCTGATGGCGTGCCTGCAGATCAACGCCGGCGGTCCGCTGTTCCTCACCGACTGGAAGGGTGCCGACGCGGCGACGGAGAGCTTCCGCATCGACGAGTACCTGGCCGAGCTGGTGGTGGCGATCGACCATGTCGGCGGGCGCGCGCACCTGGCCGGCCTCTGCCAGGGCGGCTGGGCGGTGGCCATGCTGGCGGCGCGGTTCCCGGAAAAGGTCGCGAGCCTGGTGCTGGCCGGGGCGCCGCTGCACCTCATGGCCGGCGACGGCTGGATCAAGCGCACCGTCCGGACGGTACCGCCGGCGTTCTTCCAGCAACTGGTGCTGTTGGGCGGCGGGCGGTTGCGCGGCCAGACCATGCTGCAGGGCTTCAAGGCCATGCACCCGTTCGAGCAGTACGTGGAGCGCTACGTCCGCCTCTACGAGCACATCGACGACGCGCAGTACCGGCGCCGGCTGGAGCTGTTCTCCGCCTGGTTCGAGCACCCCATCGACCTGCCCGGCCCGTGGTACCTGCAGGTGGTCGACGAGATCTTCCGCCGGAACCTGCTCTACGAGAACCGCTTCACCGCGCTTGGCCGGCGCATCGGCCTGTCCGACGTGACCTGCCCGGTCTTCCTGCTGGCCGGCGAACACGACGAGATCACCCCGCCGCCCCAGGTGCTGGAGGCGGAAGGGCGGCTCGGGACGCCCGCGGGGGACATCGCGAGGGAGACGGTGCCGGGCGGCCATGTCGGCCTGTTCATGTCGCACCGCACGGTGCACGACACCTGGCCGGGGATCGCCCGATGGATGCGGGGGATCGGCTGATGCGGTCCGGCCGAGGCGAGCCGACCGGAAACGCCGCATGACCCGGCTCGAGTGCGACATCCCCGCCTCGCTGATGCGCCGGCTGGCGGAACGGGCCGAGGCGGAGGAACGGAGCGTATCCAGTCTGGTGGGCGAGGCCCTCGCCGGCCACCTCGACCTGCCCCTCCACACCCTGTTCCAGGTGTCCACGG
Source organism: uncultured Acetobacteraceae bacterium (assembly GCA_964249255.1). Taxonomy (GTDB): domain Bacteria; phylum Pseudomonadota; class Alphaproteobacteria; order Acetobacterales; family Acetobacteraceae; genus Lichenicola. The sequence continues at coordinate 7,575 of CAXUBN010000062.1, forward strand.
CGAACGCCCTGGTGCAGGGCGTCTACAACGGGGCGATCACCTGCGGGCGGCTGCTGCAGCACGGCGATCTCGGCCTCGGCACGTTCGAGGGCCTGGACGGCGAGATGGTCGTGCTGGACGGGACGGTCCACCGTGTCCGGAACACGGGCGAGGTTTCGCCGGCACCCGCGGACGCTGCGGTTCCCTTCGCCGTGGTGACCCGCTTCGCGCCCTCGGTCGAGGAGGAACTGGGGGAGGTCGAGAGCTTCGCCGCCCTGAAGGACCGCTGCGACCGCCATCGCCGGTCCGACAACCTGTTCTACGCGTTCCGCATCGCCGGTCGGTTCAGTCGGGTCCGCACGCGCGCGGTCGGTCCTCCCGGCGGGCAGGGCCGGCTGTCGGACGCGGCGGCCTCGCAGGGAGAGTTCGAGCTCAGCGACGTGGCCGGGGTCCTGGTCGGGATCTACTCGCCGCCGTTCTCCACCACGCTCAGCGTGCCGGGACATCACTTCCATTTCTTGTCCGAGGACAGAACGGAGGGCGGCCACGTGCTGGAGCTGACGGCGAGCGGCCTGCGGCTCGAGGCGGAGGAACTCCGGAGCTTCCACCTGGCGCTGCCGGAGAGCGAGGCGTTCCTCAGGCTGGACCTGACAAAGGACAACGCGGCGGAACTGCGGAAAGCCGAAAGCTGACGGGAGGGTGGGTCTATGGCCGATGAACGGGACGCGTCCATGAGGACCGGGGCGGAGGTGGTGGTGCGCACGCTCGAGGCGCGCGGCGTCGAGTACGCCTTCGGCATCCCGGGCGCCAAGATCGACGCGGTGTTCAACGCGCTGGTCGACTCGCCGATCAGGACGGTGGTGTGCCGACACGAGCAGAACGCTGCCTTCATCGCGGGCGGGATCGGCCGCATGACGGGTAAGGCGGGCGTGGTGCTGGCCACCTCCGGACCCGGCGTGTCCAACCTGACGACGGGGCTGGCGACGGCCACTTCGGAGGGCGACCCGGTCGTGGCGCTGGGCGGGGCAGTGGCGGCCGCCGACGCGCTGAAGCAGATCCACCAGACGATGGACTCCGTGTCCGTCCTCCGGCCGGTCACCAAGTTCAGCGCAGCCGTGGGTTCGCCCCACGCGGTGTCGGAGGTGCTCAACAACGCCTTTCGGAGCGCCGAGGGCGGGCGTGCCGGCGCCGCCTTCGTCAGCCTGCCGATGGACATCATGCAGGCGCCCGCTCAGGCCACGCTCCTGTCCGTCCCCGCATGGTCCGGCGCGGGGCCGGCCGACCCGGACGCGATCGCCGCCGCCGCGCAGGCGATCCGGGCGGCGAAAACCCCCGTGGTGCTGCTCGGTCTCCTGGCCAGCCGTCCCCGGGACGTCGCCGCCATCCGCGCCTTCATCGAAACGGCGGACCTGCCGGTCGTGGGCACCTTCCAGGCCGCCGGCGTGGTCGGCGCCGGGCAGCTCGCCAACTTCGGCGGCCGGGTCGGCCAGATCAGCAACCAGCCGGCGGACCACCTGCTGGCCTCGGCCGACCTGGTGATCACGATCGGCTACGATCCCATCGAGTACTGGCCGTCGCTCTGGAACAAGGGTCGGGCGCGCACGGTCATCCATGTCGGCATTGGCCCGGCCATCTTGGACGAGGCCTACACCCCCCTCGTCGAGCTGACCGGCGACATCGGGCGCACCCTGGAGCGGCTGACGCCGGCACTCGGCCGTATCGTGAAGTCGACCCTCGCCACGGGCGTGCTGCGGGACATCTCGGCCCGGCACGCCCGCGTGATGGAAGAGGCCGGGCGCATGGACGGGTCGCCGATCCATCCGCTGCGGCTGATTTACGAGCTGGAACGGGTGATGGCGGACGACGTCACCCTTTGCCTCGACATGGGCTCCTTCCACCTGTGGATCGCCCGCACCCTCTACAGCCACCGCGCCCGCCAGATCCTGATCAGCAACGGCCAGCAGACGCTCGGCGTGGCCCTGCCCTGGGCCATCGCGGCGAGCCTGGTGCGTCCGCACGAGAAGATCATCTCCATCTCGGGCGACGGCGGCTTCCTGTTCTCGGCGATGGAGCTCGAGACCGCCGTGCGACTGGGCGCGCACATCGTCCACCTGATCTGGATCGACGGCGCCTACGACATGGTCGCCGTGCAGGAGATGGCCAAGTACGACCGCGTCTCGGGAAGCACGTTCGGGCCCGTGGACCCGGTCAAGTACGCCGAGGCCTTCGGGGCGACGGGGATGATGATCCGCACCGCGGACGAGATCGCCCCAACCCTCAGGAGGGCGATGAATACCGCCGGACCCGTCGTCATCGGGGTGCACGTGGATTACGCCGACAACCACGCGCTGTTCGAGACCGTCGATCGGGGAAGCATCCAGTAGCGGGCGGCGGGTGGAGAGACGGCGGTTCCGGGTGCCGACCCTCGCGGCCGTCGACTGGTGCGGGTGGTCGGGCTCGAACCGACACTCCTTGCGGAACCGGATTTTGAGTCCGGCGCGTCTACCAGTTCCACCACACCCGC